>USNC01000184.1 GCA_900555915.1 uncultured Porphyromonadaceae bacterium
CGGAGATGTGTCTAAGAGACAGATATACCTCCATAAGTCTGGCATCTATCATCGGGACAAGAATCTCGTCGCCATTCCAGTCCATGCGTGCAAACATGGCTTTGACAGCAAGCAACTCAAGTGTGGAAATCCCAATCAAAGGGACACCGAGAGAGAAGCAAAGACCTTTCGCCATGGAAAGACCTATGCGGAGACCAGTATAACTACCCGGTCCCATACTGACAGCGACCGCATCAATTTCCCAACCACGTCGGCGCGCCTCCCTGACGCAAGCCTCCGCAAATGGACCGACGGCCCGCGCATGATTCATTTCCTTGTCATCCTCACGTACAAATTCAGCAAGGCCATCGTGAATGAGAGCCACGCTACAGAATTTACCTGAGGTTTCGATTGCTATTATTGTGCTCATATCAGATATTTTCTTTATTACATCCATCCTCGCCTGATGACGCCAGGTATATTTGCCGCGCACAACGCATACCGTCGATTGCCGCCGACACTATTCCACCTGCATACCCGGCACCTTCACCCGCCGGATAAAGGCCCTTTATATCGGTGTGACAGAGAGTTTCCTTATCGCGCGGTATTCTTACCGGGCTTGAAGTGCGGGACTCCAGGCCAATAAGAACAGCCTTGTCGGTAAGAAAACCTTTAGCCTTGCGTCCGAACTCCCTGAAGCCGGCCTGCAGTCTTGAGGCCACAAAAGGGGGAAGCAAGAGATCGAGTCTACCTTCATAGACTCCAGGAATATAGCTTGAAGGAGGCACAGAGGATGATGCCTTACCGGCCACAAAGTCGGTCATCCGCTGGGCTGGAGCCACTATACTATCGCCTGAACTGCGATAAAATTCCTTTTCAAGATCTTCCACAAAGTCGAGCATCTCGAAGACACCTCTGTCCGAATAGCCCGGTATGTCGCCCGGACGCAGTTCGACCACCATGCCGGAGTTTGCCCATATGCTGCTTCTGGCGGAGGCCGACATTCCGTTGACCACAAGTTCTCCGGGGCCGCTTCCGGCAGCGACCACGACACCACCGGGACACATGCAGAAACTGTAGACGCCACGCCCCTCGACCTGAGTCACAAAACTGTATTCCGCCGCGGGAAGCCAAGGCCCCCTTCCGGAAGGATTGTGATACTGTATCCGGTCGATCAGCGACTGCGGATGCTCAAGTCTGACACCGACAGCAAGGCCCTTGGCCTCCATACGCACCCCGTCGCGCGCGAGATTCCTGTAGACATCGCGTGCGGAATGTCCGGTGGCGAGAATCACCGAGCCGGAGTCAAAGACCTTTCCATCAGAAGTCTCGACACCCGTCACCCTGCCATCGGCTATTACAAGACGGTCGGCGCGGGTCTGGAAACGCACTTCACCGCCACAATCCAGAATGCGCTGCCTTATGTTTTTCATTATCGCCGGCAGACGGTCGCTTCCTATATGAGGATGAGCGTCGACAAGAATATTCTCGTCTGCGCCATGCTGCACAAGAAGCGACAGGACTTCTACGGGATTGCCACGCTTCCTGCTCCGGGTGTATAGTTTCCCATCGGAAAACGTACCTGCACCTCCCTCTCCGAAGCAATAGTTTGACTCCGGATCTATGAGGCGTTCCCTATTGAGGGCTGCAATATCAAGACGCCTTGAGTCGACATCCTTGCCACGCTCAAGCACAACAGGACGCATACCGAGCAAAACACACTGCAGCGCAGCGAAGAGACCAGCGGGGCCGGCGCCTATGATCACCACGGTGTGTCGGGAAGAGGACACGTCGGGAAACTCAACCGGACGGTATCCGGAAGGCACGACACGATCGTCCGCATACGCCACCCTTACCGAAAGGTTGATCATAATGTCGCGCTTCCGCGCATCTACCGACCTGCGCACGATCACCCAATCATTGACCTTACAACCGGCCGCACCGAAAATCTTCTTTTCGAGGAGCCGTGGTGTCGCGGCAGTCTGGGGCGATACGCGCAGAGTTATTTCTTTTATCATATCGAAGTCGTAGTAATCGCAGGTTATTACAAGGGCGGCAAATAACTGACATGGCCACTTACATCCAGTGTCTGAATCAGCCTGGGCCAGCCATCCTGATGACGAGGCATCACGCTCTGCCGAGGAACCGGACAGCCAATATCGGCCGCACCTATATATTTACCTTACAAAATTAATATTTTTTTTTTGCACTTCCATAAAAGTTGCGTAATTTTGTAGTATGAAGACGAAAAAGAACACTAATATAGGTTGTCTGTTCGATCTTGACGGAGTTCTGATCGACAGCGAACGAAAATATACCGGAATTTGGGAAGCCATCGAGAAGCAGTGGCCGACAGGAGTCGAGAATTTCGCATACAAGATCAAGGGGACCACACTTGAGGATATTCTCGAGAGATATTTTCCTGACGAGACAGTGAGGAAAGAAGTGGTGAAAGAACTATACCGTCTCGAAGGGCTTATGATTTACGAGGCTCTTCCCGGAGCAATGGAATTTGTGGGAGAACTGAGGCGCAGGGGTATCGGCATCGCACTTGTGACAAGCAGCAACTCATTGAAAATGGAACATCTCTGGCACGACATGCCAAATCTCAGGGAACAATTCGATGTCATAATAACCGGCGATGAGGTGAGCAAATCCAAACCGGATCCGGAAGGTTATCTCTCGGCCGCACGTCATCTCGGAGTAGACCCCAGAAGGTGTGCGGTGTTTGAAGACTCCGTGCAAGGTGTGAAGGCAGGCAAAGCCGCAGGTGCATACGTAATAGGTGTGGAAGGGACACTCAGGGCCGATGACATCGCCCCTTATTCGGACATGGTAGTGAAGGGAGTGTCGCAGGCAGATATCGACCAGCTTGTGGAAACATTGTCGCAACGCAACTGAGAGTATGATGAATAATTTCGAACCTCTTGCCGAACGTCTGCGGCCTAATTCGCTTGATGACTATATCGGGCAGAAACATCTTGTAGGTCAAGGCGGGATAATCCGCAACATGATAGAGACCGGCAAGATAAATTCATTCATACTATGGGGTCCTCCCGGAGTAGGCAAGACCACACTTGCGAGAATCATAGCCAACACGATCGACGCGCGCTTCTATACATTGAGCGCCGTGACGTCGGGGGTGAAAGATGTGCGCGACGTTCTCGATAAATGCAGCCGCGAGGCTTCGAGCATGTTTGCCACGTCACGCCCGATATTATTCATCGACGAGATCCACCGTTTCAACAAAGCGCAGCAGGACTCACTGTTAGGCGCTGTAGAAAAGGGAATAGTGACATTGATAGGAGCCACTACGGAGAATCCATCATTTGAAGTGATACGCCCTCTTCTCAGCAGGGCGCAGGTGTACACACTTAAGTCGCTTGAGCAGCCGGACCTTCAGGAACTTCTCGACAGGGCCCTCACAAAAGACAAGATTCTCCAGAACCGCAAGGTAGAGGTGAAGTCAACCAAGGCACTGTTCCGATTCTCGGGAGGAGATGCGAGAAAACTTCTGAATATTCTTGATCTTCTGGAACAGAGTGTGGCAGGCGACGCACCGATCGTGATCGACGACGACTTTGTCAGCAACAGCCTGCAGGTGAATCCGGCGGCATATGACCGCAATGGAGAAATGCACTACGACATTATCTCGGCCTTCATAAAATCTGTGAGAGGGAGCGATCCAGACGCCGCCATCTACTGGCTCGCAAGAATGGTGGCCGGAGGCGAGGATCCCAAATTCATAGCCCGGCGGCTGGTGATTCTTGCAGCGGAGGATATAGGACTTGCGAATCCGAACGCTCTGCTACTTGCCAACGCCACGTTTGATGCGCTGCAGAAAATCGGATGGCCCGAAGGACGGATCATACTTGCCGAATGCACCGTGTATCTCGCCACATCTCCGAAGAGCAATTCAGCATATCTTTCCATAGACACCGCTCTCGAGACAGTCAGCCGGACCGGAGACCTACCCGTGCCCCTTCATCTCCGGAACGCCCCTACATCGCTCATGAAGGAGATGGGATATGGTGCGGAATACAAATATGCCCATGATTATGCCAATCACTTCGCATTCCAGCAATATCTGCCCGATGAACTCGCGGGGACACGGTTCTGGACCTGTCTCTTATACACATCTCCGAGCCCACGAGACACTGAGCGATCTC
>USNC01000185.1 GCA_900555915.1 uncultured Porphyromonadaceae bacterium
GGATAGCATGTCTTGGACACGCATTCGCAAGCCCGCTCTATCCGGTGGCCATGGTCGCCCCGGTCGAGCAGTTGTGTCTCGGAGGCTTCATGTTCGCGATTGTATTCATGGCCACAGACCCGGTGACAAGTTGCCGGACAGAGACAGGCAAATGGATATATGGTTTCCTCGTGGGAGCGGTGGCGATGACTATCCGCTTCTACAACACCGGCTACCCCGAAGGCGCAATGCTCGCCGTATTGCTTATGAACTGCTTCGCTCCGCTCATCGACTGGTGTGTGGTCAACAGCAACATACGCCGCCGCATGAAGCGTGTGGCAGCATGAAAGCCAAGTACTAACGCATAACAGAATCAACAAAATGAAGATCAACAAAGAAAGCAACGTGTATACGGTGGTCTATGCGGCAGTGCTTGTGGTAGTGGTGGGCTTCGTTCTCGCGCTTGTGTATCAGGCCATGCGTCCCGCTCAGCTCGAGAATATTGCCAACGACACCAAAAAGCAGATACTTGCAGCCGCCCTTATCCACCCCTCCGGCGCAGAGACCGTATCAGAACTTTACGACAGGCATATCACCGGCAGCTATTGCGTCAACAGCAAGGGAGAGAGAATCGAAGGCATCGACGCCATGTCGGTCAGTATGGCGGCGGAAGTGAAAAAACCGGCTGAGAAGCGGCAGCTCCCCGTCTTTGAATGCCAGACCGAGAAGGGGACGAAATATATCGTGCCGGTGGCCGGCGCCGGACTTTGGGGCCCGATATGGGGCTATATTGCCATGGATGCGAACGGAGTGGATATCTACGGAGCATATTTCGGCCATCAGGGCGAGACTCCGGGTCTCGGCGCGGAAATAGAGAAACCTGCGTTCAGCGACCAGTTCGGGGGAAAACCTATTTTCGGTTCCGACGGACAGTTTGAGTCAGTACTTGTAGTGAAAAAAGGACAGGAACCAACCGACAGGGCATATGTTAACGCCGTGAGCGGAGGCACCATCACCAGCCAGGGCGTGCAGAAGATGCTCGCCGAGTCGCTGGAGCCTTACACTGCTTATTTCAAATCTCTTGACAACGAATCAACGAAATAATTATGGGAAACATCAGAAAAAGACTCGAACCTCTCATCAATCCTCTGAGCAATGACAATCCCGTGATTGTCCAGATTCTCGGCATCTGCTCCGCACTTGCCGTGACGGCCAAACTGCAGCCGGCTGTGGTGATGACCATCTCGGTGATAGCCGTGCTCGCGCTCTCCAACGTAATTATATCACTGATGCGCAACACGATACCGACATCGATACGAATCATAGTGCAACTTGTGGTTGTAGCCGCACTTGTGGTGATAGTAGACCAGGTGCTCAAAGCCTGGAACTATGAGGTGAGCAAGCAGCTCTCGGTCTTCATCGGGCTGATAATCACCAACTGCATCATCATGGGCAGACTTGAGGCGTTCGCTCTCAACAACACGCCTTTCAACTCGTTTCTTGACGGCATCGGCAACGGTCTGGGCTACGGCATAATACTCGTGATCGTAGCGTTTTTCAGGGAATTGCTGGGCAGCGGCACCCTCTTCGGCCTCCAGGTGATACCCCAGGCCCTCTATGATCTGGGCTATCAGAACAACGGCATGATGATCCTCCCGCCCATGGCTCTGATCACTGTGGCCTGCATCATATGGTTTCACAACCGCAAAGCGAAATAAACGACAACCGACATGGAAAATCTAAATCTGTTTATACGGTCGATTTTCATCGACAACATGATATTCGCCTACTTTCTGGGCATGTGCAGTTTCCTTGCAGTGTCAAAGAATGTCAAGACTGCATTCGGCCTTGGAGTGGCGGTGACCTTTGTTCTGACAATAGCCCTGCCGGTGTGCTGGTGTATCAACGAATACATACTCAAGCCCGGCAGCCTTGCATGGCTCGGAGCGGAATATGCCGACACCGACCTCAGTTTCCTCGGACTGATAATGTTTATCGCAGTAATCGCAGCCCTCGTGCAGATACTGGAGATGGCAATCGAGAAATTCTCCCCCTCGCTATATGCGAGCCTCGGCATATTTCTCCCTCTCATTGCAGTGAACTGCGCCATACTGGGAGCGGTATTGTTCATGCAGCAGAGAGAATTCAGCAACGCCTGGACAGCGACCGTCTACGGCGTAGGGTCCGGAATAGGCTGGCTTCTTGCCATCGCAGCCCTCGCAGCGATTAGGGAACGGCTCGACGAGCGCGTCATTCCCGCCCCCCTGCGCGGTACGGGCATCACATTCATCATCACTGGACTCATGGGCATTGCCTTCATGAGTTTCTTAGGCATAAAACTTTAAAACTCTCACTGTTATGATAGTATGGCATAGTGTAATAGCGGCGGCGCTCATCTTCCTGACGATGGTGCTTGTGCTTGTCGCGATACTACTGATAGCGAAAAGCCGCCTTGTAAAGAGCGGCGATGTCACGATCAGCATAAACAACGGTCAGAAAGCGCTTCTGACTAAAAGCGGCAAATCTCTGCTCATGACACTCAACGACAACGGTGTGCACCTCTCGTCGGCATGCGGTGGCAAGGGCTCTTGCGGGCAGTGCAAATGTCAGGTTGAGAACGGAGGCGGCGAGATGCTTCCTACGGAGGCAGTGCATTTCACCCGTAAGGAAATAAAAGAAAACTGGCGTCTCGGCTGCCAGGTGAAGGTGAAGAGCGACATGGAGATCCGTGTCAGCGAGGCGGCCCTCGACGTCAAGGAATGGGAATGCGAGGTGATAAGCAACCGCAATGTGGCCACTTTCATCAAGGAGTTCATCGTAGCCCTTCCGCCGGGAGAACACATGAAGTTTATCCCAGGAAGTTACGCACAGATCCGCATTCCGAAGTTCTCGATGGATTATGACAAGGATATCGACAAGAGCCTGATAGGCAACGAATATCTTCCCGCTTGGGAGAAATTCGGCCTTTTCACCCTCAAATGCAAGAATGACGAGGAGACAGTGAGGGCCTACTCAATGGCCAACTATCCGGAAGAGGGCGACCGAATCATGCTGACGGTGCGTATCGCCACTCCCCCGTTCAAGCCGAAACCCCAGGTGGGATTCATGGACGTCTCCCCCGGCATCGCATCGAGCTACATATTCACACTCAAGCCAGGCGACAAAGTGCTCATGTCAGGTCCCTACGGCGACTTCCATCCGATAGTTGACTCGAAGGCCGACATGATATGGGTGGGCGGCGGCGCCGGCATGGCCCCGCTCCGCGCGCAGATAATGTGGATGACCAAGACGCTCGACACCACCGACCGCAAGATGGATTATTTCTATGGCGCGCGCGCGCTCAACGAAGTGTTCTATCTGCAGGATTTCCTGGATCTGGAAAAGAAATATCCCAATTTCCATTTCCATCTCGCACTCGACCGTCCGGATCCCGCTGCAGATGCGGCCAGAGTGAAGTACACTCCCGGTTTCGTCCACAACGTGATGTATGAAACCTATCTCAAGAATCATGACGCTCCGGAGGAGATAGAATACTATATGTGCGGACCCGGCCCGATGAGCAATGCCGTCAACAAGATGCTCTACGACCTCGGAGTGGAACCGGAATCCATACACTACGACAACTTCGGAGGGTAAATTCAATGCATAATGCATAAAGCATAATCATATTGTATTGTGGATTGCAAATAGTAAAAAAACGTATCAATCTTATAAAAACCTACATATGAAAAGAGACAACGAAATCTTCGATATCATCGACCGCGAGCATCTGCGTCAGCGCCGCGGCATCGAACTCATTGCGAGCGAGAACTTCGTAAGCGACGAAGTGATGCGCGCCATGGGCAGCTGCCTCACCAATAAATATGCCGAAGGCTATCCCGGCAAACGCTGGTATGGCGGCTGCGAGGTGGTGGACAAAGTGGAACAGATCGCCATTGACCGCGTACTGGAAATTTTCGGCGGGGATCATGCCAATGTGCAGCCCCACTCCGGTTCCCAGGCCAACATGGCCGTTTACTTCTCTGTTCTGAAGCCGGGCGACACCATTCTCACGATGGATCTCTCCCACGGCGGCCACCTCACCCACGGTCACCGGGCCAACTTCTCCGGCAAACTGTACAACTGTCTCTTATACACATCTGACGCTGCCGACGATCTT
>USNC01000186.1 GCA_900555915.1 uncultured Porphyromonadaceae bacterium
CCAACGACCCCGAGATTACAAATCACGTGCTCTGGCCAACTGAGCTAAAGAGGCATTCTCAGGTTCGGTTTTCAAGCATTCGAGGCTTTGTTCCCGAAACCGAGTGCAAAGTTACAACAAAATTTTGGATGCACCAAATTTTTCAGAAAAAAAATTCATGCGAGCCCTCATTTTTTTTGTTCAGGTCACTCGACAGTGACTGATTTAGCGAGATTTCGTGGCATATCCACATTCTTTCCCTTGTTGATCGCAATATAGTATGAGAGCAGCTGGAGCGGGATGCTCGTGATGATAGGAGTGAGACATTCGGGCACTGCGGGCACCTCGATGACATGATCTGCGATATTGCGTATTTCCTTATCACCTTCGGTCACGATGGCGATCACGCTGCCATGGCGCGCCTTGACCTGCTGCACGTTGCTCACGATCTTCTCATAGAGATGATCGTTGGGCGCGATAATCACGGTAGGCATCTCTGCATCAATAAGGGCAATCGGGCCATGCTTCATCTCGGCTGCGGGATACCCCTCGGCGTGTATATAGGAGATCTCCTTAAGTTTGAGAGCTCCTTCGAGAGCCACGGGGTAACTGTAGCCTCTTCCGAGATAGAGGAAGTTGTGGGCATAGGTAAATATGAGCGAGAGACGCTCGATCTGGTCGTTGAGTTCGAGAGTCTGCTTCACAAACTCAGGTATCTTCATGACCTCCTCCCCTATCTCAACGAGTTTTTCCTTGGGCATTGTGCCTTTCAGTTCCGCCACAGCCATAGCGAGGAGAGTCAGCACCATTACCTGGCCGGTGAAGGCCTTTGTAGAAGCCACGCCGATCTCTGGGCCGACATGAATGTAGGTTCCGGAGTCTGTATTGCGCGGGATAGAGCTTCCCACCACATTGCTTATGCCATATACATAGGCGCCGGCTTCCCTCGCCATCTGTATGGCCGCGAGAGTGTCGGCGGTCTCACCGCTCTGCGAGATCGCGATGACGAGATCGCGGTCGTCGATGACCGGGTTGCTGTATCGGAACTCGCTCGCATACTCCACTTCCACTGGAATGCGGCACATATCCTGAATAAGATATTTTCCGATAAGGGCGGCATGCCAGGAAGTGCCGCACGCCACAATAATTATTCTCTTGGCGTTTAGGAATTTCTCCTTACTGTCGAGGACACCGCTCACTATCACGTTTTTGCCACCGTCGACGACGCGGCCGCGTATGCAATCCCTGAGAGTGACAGGCTGTTCGAAAATCTCCTTTAGCATGAAATGCGGATAGCCGCCTTTCTCGAGCTGGGAGATGGAGAGTTCGAGAGTCTTCACATCCACCTTAGCCTCGTCATTGTCGAGATTGATTATCTTGAGAGGTTCGTTTTTAGCCACGACGGCAATCTCGTTGTCGTTGAGATATACCACTTCCTTGGTGTATTCCACAATCGGAGTCGCATCGGAGCCGATGAACATCTCGCCTTCGCCGATACCGATTACGAGAGGCGAACTTTTTCTGGCCGCAATGATCGTATCGGGGTTTGTCTTGTCAATCACAGCGATGGCATAAGCCCCGACCACCTGCCTGAGAGCCTCACGGACGGCATCGAGGAGCGGGCAGCTGCTGTGCTTCTTTATGAACTCGATGAGCTGCACGAGCACTTCGGTGTCGGTCTCCGAACGGAAAGTACAGCCGTTTTCGATAAGAGCATCCTTCAGCACCTTATAGTTCTCGATAGTGCCGTTATGAACGAGCGCGATCTCTCCATCCTCGCTGTAATGGGGATGGGCATTACAGTCGGAAGGTTCGCCGTGGGTAGCCCAACGGGTATGCGCTATGCCGGTGCCACCGGTGATATCCTTGTCGCTGCAGAACGCCTCAAGATTGGACACCTTTCCTATCGCTTTGTAGACATTGAGTTTTCCGGAGCCATTGATCAATGCCACGCCGGCACTGTCATACCCCCTGTATTCAAGTCGATGCAAGCCTTTTAAAAGAATATCGTAGGCATTCGAATCACCTACATATCCTACTATTCCACACATATTATCGTAAGTATAAATTAATTTTAAAGAGTCGCAAGCCGAAGTAATGAAGAGCGGTCGGGATGTCCGGACGCTGCGTCGGAGACAGTGCAGACACTTAAATCAATAACGTTAGACCAATCTAATTTATTATATCACCGCGGTGCTCGACGAGATAATTCCAGGCGGCGTCATGGTCGTTTGGGATAACTCCGTCGAGAATCGCATCCTTCACCAACTGCTTCAGCCTCGATATCTCCTGGGACGGGGGTATGCCGAGCCGCTCCATTATCTCGTTGCCGTTGATCGGATTTTTCCAGCGTCGATAGTCATCGGCATCGCTGATCTCCTTCATTCTGGCGCGTAGGGCCGCAAAGCCCTCGAGAGCGGATCGCACCTTAAGCGGATTGCCTGAAGTGAGGTCTGACTCCGCGAGGATCATCAGATCGTCGACATCCTCTCCGGCATCAGTGAGCAGGCGCCTCACACCGGAATCGCTGACCCCCTCCTCGCCCACCTGCTGGGGGCGCATGTGAAGGCCTACGAGTTTCTGCACATATTTCATCTTCTCGTTGAGTGGCATCTTCAGATTCTTGAAAATGCGCGGCACCATCTTCTCACCGATGAAATTATGATTATGGAAAGTCCATCCGAGCGCGTTGTCCCACTTCTTAGTGACGGGTTTTGCAATATCGTGAAGCAAAGCCGCCCAGCGCAGCCATTCATTGTCGGAGCGCTGCGCCACATTGTCGACAACCTTCAGCGTATGATAAAAATTATCCTTGTGGGCACGGCCGCCGACAGCCTCTACCCCCTTGAGCGCGTGCACCTCCGGCATTATGAGCCTCAGCAGGCCGCACTCATCGAGCAGTCTGAACCCGATGGATGGATGGTCCGCCCTCATGATCTTCGAGAGTTCATCGCAGATGCGCTCCTTGGAGATTATGGCGATCCTCTCCGCATTTCTCGCAATGCCGGCGAAAGTCTCGGGAAGGATCTCGAATTCGAGCTGCGTTGCAAACCGTATGGCCCTCATCATTCTGAGCGGGTCATCGCTGAAGGTGACATCCGGATCGAGCGGCGTGCGAATGATTCGCGCATTGAGGTCGGCTATACCGCCAAAAGGATCGACGAGTTCACCGAATCTGCCGGCGTTAAGGCAGATCGCCATAGCGTTGATGGTGAAATCGCGTCTTTTCTGATCGTCGTCGAGAGTACCGTCCTCGACAATAGGATTACGCGAATCGCGGTTGTAGCTTTCTTTCCGGGCGCCCACAAACTCAAGTTCCAGGTCGCGGTGGCGAATCTGGGCCGTGCCATAGTTGGCATATACAGTGAGACGTTTGCGTTTACCCAACCTCTCGGCAACTTTTCCTGCAAGCTCTATGCCGCTGCCGACAGTGACGAAATCTATATCTGCCGAATGCCTGCCGAGAAAGATATCGCGCACATATCCGCCCACCACATACACCTCGAGGTTCATGCTGTCGGCGGTCTCGCCGACTATGCGGAACACCTCGTCATGAAGTCTGTCGTCGATCAGTTTCTGCATCATTCCTTAGAATTGTTAGATTCGCCGGCATCGTTTCCGGCCGGTCTGCGTTCCCTGGGTTTCTGTTTTCTCGCGCGGTGCCGACTGTCAGGCCTTCGCTGCGCATCCTGGCGCTGCGGAGTTTTCGGCCTCGGTTCACCGGCGGCGGGTTTCGCCGTTGCGGGTTGGGGTTCAGCCTGCGCCGCGGTGTTCTGGCGTTTGCCCTTCTGCTTCTTTTTCTTCGTCTTGTCGAAACGGGTGAGAGCATCCTGATCGGTAAGGTCGATGAATTCCTTGGCCGGCTGCTCATCGCCGCTCTCCTCAAGAATACGGTCTACTTTCACGCCCTGCTTGTTGAGAGCGATGATCTCGAAGGCCCTGGAAGCAGGAATAGAGACGAGATTGGCACCCATACGGCGGTCGCTGCTGTAGGTGAGGGTGCGGGTGAGGATATCGGTCTTGAAAAGATAATAGTCCGCATCCTTAGTCTGGAGTACGATATCGCGCGAGGGCAACTGCTTTACAGCCTCAGCATAGGCATCGATCTCGAAGTTGAGACAGCATTTCAGTTT
>USNC01000187.1 GCA_900555915.1 uncultured Porphyromonadaceae bacterium
CGTAAGATCGTCGGCAGCGTCAGATGTGTATAAGAGACAGGTCATAAAGTTTATCCCTTATCCGATTGTGGTCGGATTCACCGCAGGTATCGCCATTACTATCTTCTCAACCCAGATCAACGATTTTTTCGGACTGGGACTCACCGGATTGCCCGGCGATTTCGTGTCGAAGTGGGGTGTGTATTTCTCTAATTTCTCACATATCGATCCGGTCACTCTCGCCGTGGGTGCTGTGTCGCTGATTGTGATTACGCTTACCCCGAAAATTTCGAAGAAACTCCCGGGTGCGCTGATCGCGATAATCCTTGTCACTGCCGGATGCTGGGCGCTCTCCACGTTTGTGCCCGGATTTCATGTGGAGACCATCGGCGACCGCTTCGGCGACATGAAGGCGGTGCTCCCGGCTCCCCACGGTTTCAATGTCAACATGGCAATGATCAACGCCCTCCTTCCCTCGGCTTTCACCATTGCCATGCTCGGCGCCATCGAGTCGCTGCTTTCGGCCACTGTGGCCGATGGTATCACCGGGTCGAGAACCAATTCAAATACCGAACTCTTCGGTCAGGGTATAGCGAATATCGTGGTGCCTCTATTCGGTGGAATCCCGGTGACCGGCGCTATCGCGCGCACGATGACCAATATCACCAACGGCGGACGCAGCCCGCTGGCCGGTATGGTTCATGCTGTGGTGCTCCTCCTCATATATCTCTTCCTTATGCCTCTGATCAATCTTGTGCCGATGGCTTGCCTCGCGGCTGTCCTGATGGTGGTGGCCTACAACATGAGCGGATGGCGCACCGTCCTGGCCATATCCCACAATCCCAAAGGTGATTTCTCCGTGCTTATCGTGACTATGGTGCTCACTGTGGTCTTCGACCTGACCATCGCCATAGAGATCGGTCTGCTTCTGGCAATGGTGATGTTCCTGCGCCGTGTCACCGAGAATGCCGAGATCAAGGTATATAGCCATCAGCTTGATGTGGCAGAGGGCACGGAAGTGCACTCGCATGAGGTGCTTCACGTGGAGAAGGGTGTGTCTGTATATGAGATCGACGGCCCGTTCTTCTTCGGCATCGCCACCAAATTCGATGAGATGATGCGCAGCTCCATGCAGGAGAAACCGCTCGTGCGTATCATAAGGATGCGCAAGGTGCCGTTTATTGACTCGACCGGTATCCACAACCTTGAGACTCTGATTAGGTCTTCACATCAGGAAGGCATCAATGTGGTGCTCTCCGGTGTGCAGCCTAAAGTCGGCGATGCTCTCGTGAAGTCGAATATCGTCACTCTCATAGGTGAGAACAACATCTGCGACCATATCTCGAAGGCTGTGGCTCTCGCCAACAATATAGTGCGTGATCACAACGCGCTTCCGGAGTGGCGGAGAAAAGGGCTGGAACCGGTCTGACCGGCACGCCTCTGAGTGTCGTTTGCAAAGTCCGCCTTCAAGTTGCGCATTGGCGCAACTTGAGTTATGTTAAATATTGTAATCGACCGGTTTCGGTGCTTCCTTCGTGGTCAATGAACTGCTTTATTCCGTGGCGGCAGATTTCATGCCGGCGCGTGGATCCGCTCTCAAGCCCGGCGATGAGGTGGAGATCTGGGTCATGAACGGCACCAAGATTCGCTTCGACAATATATGCATCGATTATATGGAGTCCGGCGAGGCAAAGACCGCCGTCATTGATAATGAAAATGTGAAGTCGGAGATTGACCCGGATTCACTTACTGGCGACGATATGCTCTTCCGCTTCGCGATGCCTGATCTCAACGCCGACAATGGCACTGACATCTCGGTGTATATGGCAGGCGTAATTTGTTCTGACGGCCTGGACCATTCGGGCGATGTGCGCGGCAATTTCGTGGCTCAGAAGTCTTCGGTAGAAGGGATTGGCGATGCCGCCGCTGCGTTGGCCGATGTATATGACATCACCGGACGGCTACTGCTCCGGAATGCCTCGCGCGATCAGATCTCCACGCTCGGCAAGGGTGTGTATGTCCATGGAGGCAGGAAAGTGATAGTCCGCTGACATCAAAATAGTGGCCGGCACGGTGTTTTTGCCGTGCCGGAACTTAATATATGATTAAACTTAATTCTATAATTCTATAATTTAAATTTATGAGTATTGTTAAATCTTTACTGACTTCTTGTGTGGCGCTCGCGGCTTCTGTCAGCGCGGTGGCCGCACCGCAGGTGACGGTGTCTCCCGCGTCTGGCCGTACCCTTGACTCCAAGGAACTGCTGGCCACGTTCAATCTCACACCCGACGGCGCTTATACTGTGGCTCCCGATGCGAAGGCTACCCTCGAATGCCTCGATACCGGCGATGTCTTTGACTGCACCCAGTTCTCCGACTTCATGGGAATGGCCATCCTCGTCAAATTCGATGCCGATGAAATCGTCGACAACGGCGAGTATGAGTTTGTAGTCAATGCCGGCGCGATTACCGTAGACGGCGAGCCCAACGAAAAGATCGTGGCAACCTACACTCTCAGCGACTACACTCTCAGCGGCTCTCAGGAGTATCCGCAGATCACTCTCGTCTCTTCCAATCCTGCCGACGGCGCCGGTGTGGCCGCGATCGGTCAGGAAAGCCTCAACAGGGTCACTTTCGTCACCGACAATGACGCTGCCGTAAACTATATAGGCTGGGAACTCTGGGACGTGACTGACGAGAACGTGCCCGAATGGATATATCAGGGCAGCGAGAACCGTATCGACCCCAACCGCGAGGGCGGCGAGATCTTCGACCGCTGGGAAAACGGCCTCTTCATCTCGATCGGCGGCCCCGACCGGAAACTCATCAAGGGTCACAACTACAGGATGAAACTCGTGTTCTGCGGTATCGGTTATGATCCTGTCACCAACCAGTATCCCAACAGCATCACCATCGAGAAGTCGAAGGAACTCGAGACTGCGATCAACTTTGTTGGTCTCACCAATCCTACTGAATACAGCCCCTATGTATATGAGTCTGTATCTCCGGATCCTACTTCCTACGTGATCGAGACTGTGGAGCAGGCTCGCTTCACTGTCACTTATTCGGGCCCCGTGAAGCCTGATTCCTTCACTGTCCACATCATGACTGGCGTGTCGTCAAATGCAGGTACCTACACCGCTCTCGGCGAGGTCGATGCCGACGGTTACTCCTCGATCTGGGAGTTTGTGGTTGATCCTGAAATTGCCAAAGAACTTACAAACCCTCATTTCTCAATCTCAACCAAGGATAAGGATGGTCTCTATGTGAAGGGCAACGGCGGTTTCCCGCTCGACGACTATCTCTACAGTGTGGTATATGAATGCTCTATCGGCCTGCTCGACCTCGTGTCGGTAGCGCCCGAAGAAGGTGCTGTGGTTGAATCGCTTTCCGAGATTGTCGTATCAGACGCGGCCGGCAAAGTGATGAATTTTGCATGGAACGCTACTGAAAGCGCGCGCATATGCGATATGTTCGGTGCCGAGGTAAGGGTGCTTGAAAATCCTGTGGCTGTGGAAGGCGACGATACTAAGATGAAGTGGACTTTCGAGCCTATCACGGAGAGCGGCAACTACGTGCTTATCATTCCGAAGTGGTATTTCGCTATCGGTGAGGAATTTGAAGGCGTGACAAGCAAGCTCACCAATTTCATGTACACCGTCGACAACGGCACTTCCGGCGGCGATGCCAAATTTGATATCGTCCCGGTGTCGGTAGATCCTCTCGACGGCGCTACTGTGACTGAGATCAGCAAGGTGGTGCTTTCTTTCAGCGATGTCACTTACTACCCGATGGATCTGGGTGCTCCCACTGCTTCGCTCGTGAAGGTTGATGGTGATTCAGAGACCGAGGTGGCTGTGTCGGAACCTGCTCTCGACAATGATTTCCTTAATCCTACCGTCTACACGTTCACATTTGCTGAGCCGGTGAAGGAAAACGGCACTTACGTCTTCAAAGTGAAGCGTGGCGCTTTCTGCGATGAAGTCTACGACGTTGAGATGGGTCAGGCCGGACACGCCAACGACGATCTCGCATATACCTTCATCGTCGATGACGGTGGCGCTGTCGAGGTGGTTGTCGGCGACGAGGCTGCCGTAGTATATCTGTCTCTTATACACATCTGACGCTGCCGA
>USNC01000188.1 GCA_900555915.1 uncultured Porphyromonadaceae bacterium
ACTTATAAACTTATAAACTCATAAACTTCAAGTTGAGCTTGCGAAACTTGAATTACTTACACACGATGAACCATAGACTTTTAGCAATGGCGTTGCCGCTCGCGGCCGCAGCCTGTCTTGCCGCGGAACCTGCCGACACGGTGAAGGTGATAGACGGCGCTCGCAACATAGTGGTGGTGAGAGAAGGTGGCAATACACGGCTCGATGCCGATTTTCCGGACGCTGACGGCGGAAAGATGATGCATTATCAGTATCAGGTGGATGTGGCCTACTCCTGTGCCGCCGGTGAGGCCGATGAGTTTCCCGACGACTGGGGCATGCAGTTCCCGTTTGTCAGAAGCAAGGAGAAAAACAGTGATTCCCGGCGTGTGAAGAGATCGGTGTCGTTAATGCGCAATGCAAGCTGGGGATGGAGGTTCAACTACTCGGGCCGTGGAAATGTGGCCAATGGGTGGGAGACCGGCTTTCCCGACTTCGTGGCGGTGACGTGGCGCCGCCGGGGAGCTGAGTTTGAGATCGGTGCCGGTTTCTCGGTTGCCAGATACAATGCACGCGATGGATTCGGATATACCAAGGCCGGCGACCGCCTGATTCTCGTCCCTGCGGCCGAAGGGTATAAAGTGGATTCCTCTTTGCTCGATCTGTTTTCATTCCAGGTGCCGGTGCTCTACAACCAGAGTGTCACACGCCACTTCTCCATCTCGCTCGGCGCGGTGGTGAATTTCAACTCCTATGCGAGGGCGTCGGCCACTCTTGTCGATTTCAATGACAACTATCACAAAATATCCTGCAAGGGTCTGCAGCAGAACCTTTTCACGGTGGATGCGTATGCCGCGTTTTCATTATACGGTGTAGGCCTTTATGCACGGTGGAGCCCCATGCCGGTTTTCAACGGCAGGTTCGGTCCTGAACTGAAGGGATTCTCCCTGGGCATCAGAGTCTCGCTCGCAGACTGACGAAAACTTGAGACAAACCTCAAATAAACTAAACTCATAAACCCATAAACAAATAAACCTCAATTTTCGCGGGAGCGAAAATTGAATTATTTACACACGAATTTATGAAATCAGTAAGACTATATATCATGTTGGTTATGGCCGCAGTGCATGCGGCCGGCGCATATGCGCAGAGCCTGACTCAGACGCCTGATGTGGACACGGTGCTCAATATGCCGTCGCCGTCGCGTATCGTCATCACTGAAAACAGTGGTGGCTCGGTGATCAGTGTGACGGGAATGCAGGGAAACGATACGGTGCGTGCGGAGGTGCGCACGGATTATCCGGCCGATGCGTCGGTGTCGGCAAAACAGTCGTCGGCGCTGGCGGGCGGAAGACTTGAGATTCCCGGCTTTCCCGGCGGCGGAAATAACAGCGGCAGTGGCTGGAAATGCTATGTGGACGGTGTCTATATAGGTCTGGGCAAGGCGCTCGGGCAGGGACATGGCGACGGACTCCAATGGTCGAAGTCGTTCGAGATCGGTTGGCTCGAATGTATAGCGGCGGGATATTCATGGGGAAGGACCGCCGTATCGCTTGGTCTCGGATTTGACTGGCGCAACTATAAGATCACCACTTCCGACAGGTATCTGGCGCCGACGCCCTCAAAGGGTCTGGAATGGGTGTCGGCCGATATGCTGCCTGAGGGTAGCCGCCTGAGAAACTCGCGCCTGAAGGTGTTCAGTCTTCAGCTGCCTCTTCTTTTCCGTGCGTCGATTCCGGGAAGCTGTCTGCGCGTGAAGGTGGGGCCGGTGTACAACTTCAACACCTACGCGTCGGTACTGACCATTTTCGACGACAATGGAGGCAACCGCAACGAACTCTTCACCACCGGTGTCAGGCCGCGACGCTTCACTGCTGATATCTTCGGCAGCATATCCATAAGCGGTGCGCTGGGTGTGTATGTGCGTTACTCGCCCATGAAAGTGATGGATGCGGCAGATGGCATTAACTTCCGTCCGCTCACCGTCGGCTTCACTCTCGGCATCTGATCACCCCTCTGGAGCAAAGATTTATCATGAAATAGGGTCTTGGTTTTGCTATCTCGAAACTATTGTGTAAATTTGTGAAAATTTTACACAATATTATAAATGAAAAGATCCTTGCTTATGTCTCTCGCGGCGGCTGCCGCGATGAGCGTTTCTGCAGACGATGCCAGATACGTGTTCTATTTCATCGGAGATGGAATGGGACTCGGTCATGTCAATGCCACTGAAGTCTACAACCGCGACGTGCTCAAGGCCGACAGCCCGATTCTCATGCTGACATTCCCGGTGGCCTCACAGGCCCGCACCTATTCGGCCAACAAACCGATCACTGACTCGGCGGCTGCCGGTACGGCCCTCTCCACAGGCGTCAAGACCAAAAACAGCATGATTGCCATGAATCCCGATTCTGTGCCTGTCAGCAGTGTGGCTGAGGATTTCCTCAAGGCCGGATATGCAGTGGGGGTGGGCACCACTGTGCAGGCCGACGACGCGACACCGGCGGCATGGTATGCACATGCGCCCAACAGGGGCATGAAGGAGATAATCGCTCCGCAGGCTGCCCCAAGCGGACTGTCGTTTCTTGCAGGAGGCGGGTTCAAACTCTACAATGCCGGAGAGTCCGCTTTCGGGGAGTTTGTGGATCTCATGAAGAAGAATGATTTCGAAGTGGCCGAGGGATATGAGGCTTTCCGCCGGATAAACAGCCGGGGAAAGAAGCCGCAGAAGGTACTGATGTATGGGCAGACTCCCGGTGCCGGACAGGTGGGCTATACCATCGACTCAATTCCCGGTGCCCTCACTTGTGCCCAGATCACCGAGGCATGTCTCAATACGCTCCGCAATGTGAACCCCGACCGGTTCATGATGATGATAGAGGGAGGCAACATCGACTGGGCCGCTCATGCCAACGACGGCGGCGCTGTGGTGAAGGAGATCCTCAACTTCCAGGATGCCATAAATGTGGCCTACCAGTTCTATCTGCGCCACCCAGAAGAGACGCTGATCGTGATAACGGCCGACCACGACACGGGCGGTATGGCTTTCGGACGAAACGCTCCCTACGATACGGATATCGCTTATGCCGACGCTCAGAAGATATCGAAAGACTCTTTCGGCGAGTGGACACGCCGTTGGGGCATGGAGACAGAGAATCCGTCGTGGAGCGAGATGGAGTCTGTGCTGCGCGAAAAACTCGGGTTCTGGGACAAGGTGCCTGTCACCGACGCCGAGACCAAAGAACTGAAAACTCTATTTGAAGAGACTTTCATCTCAGGCAAGGCCGCTGATGAGAAGACCCTTTACCAGACTTTCAATGCCTTCACTGCAAAGGCTTTCGACATACTCAACTCCCACATGGGAATAGGCTGGACAAGCACCTACCATGCAGGCAACTTCGTGCCGGTCTATGCCGTAGGGGCAAACTCCGGTTTCTTCACCGGCAATCTCGACAACACCGAAATTCCATTGCTGATAAAGCGCGCCGCCGGAATAAAGTGACCGAAGACCACCTGATCTAAACTGCAAATAAAACTGCAAATAAACTAACCCCATAACCTTATAACCTCATAACCTTCAATTTTCGCGCAAGCGAAAATTGAATAAAAATATGGCTAAGCAACGTTTCTATGTGGTCTGGGTAGGCCGCGAACCCGGTGTCTACGACAACTGGAGCGACTGCGAGGAGCAGGTGTTCAATTTTTCCGGTGCGAAATACAAAGGTTTCAGCAGCGCCGCGGAGGCTGCGAAGGCTTTCAGGGGAGGAGCCGACGATGGCTCCCCCGCCTCGATCGGCGACTTCCTGATTGCGGCCGCCGACCACCGCGCCGGCGTGGATCCCGGACGCCCGTCATATCTCGACAATCCCGACATTGACCTCGATGCCTGGGCTGTCGACGCTTCATGTCAGGGAAATCCCGGAAGAATGGAGTATCGCGGGGTGGAGGTCGCCACCGGACGTGTCATCTTCAATGTCGGCCCCTTCGACGACGCCACCAACAATATCGGTGAGTTTCTCGCCATCGTCCACGCGCTGGCCGAGATGTACCGCCGCAACGAGTGGCACAACATATATTCAGATTCCCGCACGGCTCAGTCGTGGGTGCGAAACCGCCA
>USNC01000189.1 GCA_900555915.1 uncultured Porphyromonadaceae bacterium
GTGTCTCGTGGGCTCGGAGATGTGTATAAGAGACAGGTATGGTGGAGATGACGCTGCTCCCGAGTGCCGACCTTACCGACAGCGCCACTCCGAATGTCATGATAAACAATGATGCCAGCAGAAGCAGATGCTGCCATGCGAATCCGACGAATCTATCCCTGTAAATCCCCATGTCTAAACTTTTTATCATATCTCAATCTTTTTACCTTCTGCAAATATACAAAATCCGCGGCAATTTTCCAAATTAGCAACCGTCTCCGTCTCCGGATTGCTTCGCCTCCTCTCTGTCCGGTTATCCTACGTCAGTTAGCCAATAAAAATATATTTTTTTGGCCGGATTGAAACCACAAATGAACACAAATTAACGCAAATGGCTTCGCGTCCTCTCTTTTGATGCTGTAAGGAATAGACAAAAGATAATCATTTGTGAAAATTTGTGAAATTTATGGTTTTGATACATGAAACGACAATTCCACAATAAATATTATGAATATTATGCTGTTCGGTTATCCTACGGTAATCTCTCAATAAAAATTTTTATGCGTTTTTTTTGTTCAAAAAGTTGCAAATTTGTTGAATATGTGTTATTTTTGTAGATGAATACATAAAAAGATATGCCATGAAACGAACAGCCATCACATTGCTGGCCCTGGCGGCAATCGCCGGAGCCGAAGCCCGACCGCCGGAGCGTGGTTTTCGCGGATTCGCGGAGTGGAGCACCAGCATTTTCCACTCATACTATGGGGCAAAGAAACTCACCAACTGCTACACCGGAGTATCGATCGTATTCGGGTATCAGTGCAATCCATGGCTCTTTGCGGGAGCCGGACTCAATATGGAATACAGTCCGAAGCGAGGCGACACTTACTATTCTCTCTACGCCGACGGGCGTGCCGATCTCAAACTGGGCAAACTGACACCGTTCGTAGACCTGCGCGTGGGATACAACATGACGCACGGCGACGGCATCTACCTCTCTCCATCCCTCGGCTACCGGTTCTCGTGGGGGCGGAAAGTGGGAGCCAACATCTCAGTCGGGTACACACTGACGGGGATCGCAAACGACGTATTCGGCTACACACGCAATCCCTATGTCTCCGGCGGCGGTTCCCCCTCCATTATATACACCAGCATAGGAATTAAGCACTCATATCTCTCAATGTTCTCTTTCCGCGCCGGCATCGACTTCTGACCTGCCAATGATCTTATAAAATCAAGTTTGTCATAGCCTTATAGAATTAAGATACGTAGATAATTAAGTTTCCCCGAAAAGCACAGGGCTAAAAACCGTGGAGTGGTAAAACATACGGGTGCTCCCCGATGTTAACACAATAGTAGTAATTTTAAATACCTGAAAAATGAACAGCGAATCTGCAAATCAAACTCCGGCATGGGGCAGGATTCTTCCCTCGTGTCTTATCGCATTGGCAATCGTGATTCTGGGCATATCGCTCAAGAGCGGCATCGACAACATCGCTTTCCGCGACCGTGAGGTGACTGTGAAGGGTCTCGCCGAACGCGAGGTGCCGGCCGACCTCGTCACATGGCCCATATCCTACTCCGTGGCCGGCAACGACCTCTCGTCGCTCTACGACCAGGTGAGCGCCAACAATGAGAAGATCATTCGTTTCCTGACCACCAACGGCATAGCACGCGAGGATATCTCCGTCAATCCCCCCGACACATACGACGCGATGAGCAACCAGTACCGCTCCAGCAACTTCAACTACAACTACTCCATCAGCTGCACCGTAACCGTCACCACCAAGAAGGTGGACAAGGTGCGCGAGTTGCTCAACAAGCAGTCCGACCTGCTCAAGGAGGGAATCGCATTCTCCAACTCCTACATCAACTATCAGTTTACGGGACTCAACAGCATAAAGCCCGAGATGATAGGCGAGGCCACCAAGGCCGCGCGCGAGGCTGCCTCGCAGTTTGCCGCCGACAGCGACAGCAAGGTGGGGAAGATCAAACATGCCACCCAGGGCCAGTTCTCGATCGAGGATTCCGATTCCTCCACTCCCTATATAAAGAAGGTAAGGGTAGTATCCACAATCGTATATTATCTGAAAGACTGATATGGAGATAAGGGAAGCCACCATGGAGGATGTGGAGTTTGTGGCGTGGACCGTACTCACGGCTCTCGATCTTGACACATCCGGTCTTGAGAAGGCTATGGCGTCGTGTGCCGACGCCGACAGTCTGTATTCATGGAGAAACGCCCTCGTCGCTTTCGACGACGCGGGCAGGCCTGTAGGTTGCATCGTGGCCTATGCGGGTGATGACTACAGGAGGATGCGCGACCATACATGGCCGACGCTCTGGACCGACGTGGATCCCCGCCTGCTGGCCGGGACTCCGCAGGAGGCCGGACCCGGCGAATATTATCTCGACTCGATGGCAATCCTCCCTGTGGCGAGGGGCCGCGGGCTCGGCAAGAGTCTGATGAGGGCGGCTATGGATAGGGGCCGTAAATCGGGCTACGGGCGGTTTTCGCTGATAGTGGATGTGGACAAACCGCATCTGCGCAACTATTACGCCTCTGTCGGGTTCCGCCCCGTAGGTCCGCTGCGCTTCATAGCCCACGACTTCACCAAGATGCAGCTGGAGGATCAGCCTCCGGTATGATATCGATACTTCAAGCCCCGGCTTCCGCCAGTTGGAAGCCGGGGCTTGCTTCAAGAAAACGGGGCGCGGATTTGCCGCACCCGAAACTATTTATTAACTTTGCAATGACTCCACAGGCCGGAATGCTCCGGGCAGGAGAATATACGATATGGGAAAAGATCAGACAGTATTATTTCATTCCACCGTCTTCGGCCCGATACACAGCCGCAGACTCGGTGTCTCGCTCGGGATCAACCTGATGCCCGACGACGGCAAGGTGTGTTCTTTCGACTGCCTCTACTGCGAGGCCGGCTACAACGCCCAGGGCTGCGGCACCACCGGCATATCCACACGCGAGGAGACCCGCCGTGCGCTTGAAGCCAAACTTGGCGCCATGCGCGAGGCCGGCGAGCCGCTCGATGTCATAACATTCTCCGGCAACGGCGAACCCACGCTCGCTCCGGACTTCCCCGGGATAATCGACGACACGATCATGCTCCGCGACAGGTATTATCCGGAAGCGAAGGTGTCGGTGCTGACCAATTCCACCCGTATCTTCGATCCGGAGGTGGCCCGGGCTCTCATGAAGGTGGACAACAATATTCTAAAACTTGATTCCGCTGTGGAGGAGACCATGCGGCTCATCGACCGTCCGAATGCGAAGGATTTCACGGTGGATAGGGTAGTGGACTCCCTGCGGCAGTTTGGCGGCACAGGCATAATCCAGACCATGATGCTGCGGGGCGAGCACGGGGGTGTCGGCATCGACAACACCACCGACGCCGAGATAGAGGCTCTTGTGGCCGCCTACAAGGCGATTAAGCCGCGTGAGGTGATGCTCTACAGCCTTGACCGCTCCACACCCGAGGAAAGGCTTCGGAAGGTGCCTCTGGAGGAGTTGCGTAAGATAGGAGAGAGGATAGAGAAAGAGACTGGAATTCCTGTTCAAGTTAACTGATCAATAGGTTGTCCCGACCTCCGGGCGGGCTCCGTATAAGACATGACCATACCAAAACCCGTTACGGCATCCGCCAAGGTCGCTCTAATTGGTCCGGCGAGCCGTATCAATCCCCAAATAGTAGACTCTCTCGTCAGCCTGTACAATGATTCGCCCGGCGATTTGCCCGGCGGCGAACTGATAGTCTATCCCTCCGCCCTCGATGCAAACGCAGAGGGTTCCTATGCCGCGTCTCTCGCACAACGTGTCGCCGACTTCCGCGACGCCTGGAGCCGCGACGACGTCGGTCTCGTGATTTGTGCCAGGGGCGGCTACGGCTGCGTGCATCTGCTCGATTATCTCGAGCCGGAGTTTATCGCCGCCCACCCGAAATGGCTTGTGGGTTTCTCCGACGTGTCGGCCTTGCACGCGCTGCTCTTCAGATGCGGCATAGCCTCCGTTCACGGCGGAATGGCGAAGCAGCTGGTGGAGGATACCGACAGCGGATTCGGAGGCTACAGGAA
>USNC01000190.1 GCA_900555915.1 uncultured Porphyromonadaceae bacterium
GTAAGATCGTCGGCAGCGTCAGATGTGTATAAGAGACAGTTCCAACATAGTGTACATCAGCAAGGAAGAAAAAAAGATACCGATCAGCGACCCCTCGGGCCGCTGGTCGGATCTCACGCTTCTTCCCGAGTGGGAAGAGGAGCTTTATGACGTCTATACTGTCAGGAAACACGGCAAATGGATCATGCTAAAGGCGCTCAAGGAGCAATACCGCAATGATCCCAAGTGTGTGGAGATACTTGAGAAGGAATTTGACACACGCTACAATCTCGCGCATCCGAATATCGTGATGGTCAATGACTTCGAGATGGTGCCGGGCATTGGCATGGCAATCGTGACCGACGATGCCTACGGATACTCCCTGCGCAGACTGATCGACGAGAAGCGCCTCACGCCGAAGATCATTCAGCGCCTTGAGACGCAGCTCCCCGACGCGCTGGAATATATCCAGGAAAACCACGTGATGCATATGCCTATCTCTCCCGACAATATCATTTTCACCGAATACAACGAGAATCTCAAACTCACCAATGTGGGATATGACCACCGCGACAGGCTCGAATCGCAGGATACGAAGCGTGACATAATCAACTACGGAAGGCTCATGAACGAGGTGCTCGACAATCTGCCCGAAAATCTGCCACGCCTCAGAAAGGTGGCGCGTGAGGCCGAAAACCCCGAGGGCCGGATCAACAGCATTCAGGATCTGAAGATGAAACTGCGAGGACGCAGCCAGATCTCGATCACGGTGTGGCTGCTCGGATTCATTGTGATTATGCTCGCGCTCCTTATCTGGCTCAACATACGATAATTCAAGTTATGATCGAAATAAAGGAAATACCCTTGGTCCCCAGGGAATTGAAGAAGTTCACGCAGTTTCAGATCGATATGTACCGTGACAATCCATACTATGTGCCGCCACTGGTGATGGACGATGTAAGCACCCTCGATCCGAAGAAAAATCCTGCCTTCGACACTTGCGAGTGCAGATGCTTCATGGCTTACAGAGACGGCAGGCCGGTAGGCAGGATTGCCGCCATTGTCAACAATCTCGTCAACGAGAAGTCCGGATCTAAGGATATCCGATTCGGTTTCATCGATTTCACAGATGAGATCGATGTGTCGCGCGCTCTGCTTGAGAAAGTGGAGGAATGGGGGCGCGAAAAGGGGCTGACGCGTATCATTGGCCCGCTCGGATTCACCGATCTCGACCATGAGGGAATGCTCGTGGAGGGGTTCGACCAGGTTGGCACTATGGCCACAATCTACAACTACTCATACTATCCCGAACACATGCACGCCCTCGGCTTCGAGAAAGATACCGACTGGGTGGAATATCTCGTGGATATTCCAGAAGGCATTCCCGACAAGCACAACCGAATCGCGGAGATAGTGAAGAAGAAGTTCGGTCTGAAGGTAGTGAAGTTCACCAGCAAGAAGGAGATAAAGGAGAAATACGGACGGGCCCTCTTCCATCTCGTCAATGATGCCTACAAGGATCTTTACCAGTATTCGCCTCTCACGGAGCGCCAGATATCCCACTACATCGACATATATCTCGGGCTCCTCGATCTGAGCCTCGTCACCTGCATCGTCGATGCCGACGACAAACTCGTAGGCGTGGGCATTTCCATGCCTTCCATGAGCCGCGGTCTCCAGAAATCGCGGGGCAGACTCTTCCCCTTCGGTTGGTATCACCTGCTGAAGGGTCTAAAGGGAAAGAACGACAAGGTCGATCTCCTGCTGGTGGCCATAAAACCGGAATATCAGGGAAAAGGTGTCAACGCTCTTCTTTTCCAGGACCTTATACCGCAATATATCGCACACGGCTACAAGTGCGCCGAGTCAAACCCCGAGCTTGAGGCCAACTCGAAGGTGCAGAACCAGTGGGAGGCATTCCCCAACCGGCAGCACAAGCGCCGCCGTTCCTATTTCAAAGAGATTGAGTATTGATGGAGGTAAAACCATACAACGACACGGAGTCGAAGGGAAAGCAGGTGGGCGAGATGTTCGATTCTATCGCGCCTGCCTACGACTTTATGAATACGGCCATGACCGGGGGGCTGCACCGCTGGTGGCGCGACCGCGCCCTGAAGATGGCGCTTGCCCGCCGGGGCAACGCTCCCGTACGCGACATTCTCGACGTGGCCTGCGGCACCGGCGATGTGGCATTCCGCCTTCACTCCCTTCTGCCCGACGCAAATATCACGGGGCTCGACCTCTCGGCCGGTATGCTCCGGATAGCGGAGAGGAAACTCGCCGCTATGGATGACGGGGCAAGAAGCAGGATATCTTTCATTGAAGGCGACAGCCTCGCGATGCCCTATGCCGACGATTCTTTCGATCTCATCACCGTAGCCTACGGAGTGCGCAATTTCGAACGCCTCAGAGACGGGTATGCCGAGATGCTGCGCGTGCTGCGCCCGGGAGGTGTGCTCTGCGTGGTGGAACTCTCCGAACCCGCCTCGCAGCCCGTCAAGGCCCTTTACCGAGTCTATGCCCGAAAGGTAATCCCGTTCATAGGTCGAATGGTCTCCAAAGACCCCCGGGCATATACTTACCTCCCCGAGTCGATTGCCGCATGCCCTCAGCGCGCCGACATGACGCGCCTGATGGCCGACGCCGGACTCTCCGCCCCGTCGTTCCGATCCCTGACCCTCGGCGTTGTGACAATCTACCTCGCAACAAAATAGTTTAAACTTTTTAACTTGATGCATTATGCACTGTGCGTGTTGTTACGGTAGTAGCGAAGCCAATCATGCATAATGCATTCTGCATAATGCATTATGAAAAGATCCGATTTCGAAATAATGGCTCCCGTAGGCTCTTGGGAGTCGCTCGCCGCTGCTCTCGCCGCCGGCGCCGATGCCGTCTACTTCGGCATTGAGGGCCTCAACATGCGCTCGCGGTCAAGCGCCAACTTCACGGCCGACGACATGGATGAGATCGTGAGCCGCTGCTCGCAGCGCGGCGTGAAGACGTATCTCACGGTCAACACTGTCATCTACGATGCAGACATGGACCTCCTGCATAAGATAATAGACCGCGCGCACGCGGCCGGCATATCCGCGATAATAGCCTCCGACATGGCGGCCATACTGTATGCGCGCAGCATAGGCCAGGAGGTGCATATCTCCACTCAGGTCAATGTCACCAATGTGGAGGCCGTGCGCTTCTATGCGCGGTATGCCGATGTCATGGTGCTTGCCCGCGAGCTGAATCTCGACCAGGTAAAGGTAATTCACGATGCAATCGGGAAGGAAGGTCTGAAGGGTCCGAACGGCTCTCCGGTGCGTCTCGAGATGTTCTGCCACGGCGCTCTATGCATGGCTGTCAGCGGAAAGTGCTACCTCTCGCTGCATCAGATGAACTCGGCTGCCAACCGCGGCGCCTGCACGCAGATATGCCGCAGGTCTTACACCGTGACCGACAAGGAGACAGGCGACCAGCTCGAGGTGGACAACCAGTATATCATGAGCCCGAAGGACCTCAAGACCATACATTTCCTCAACAAGATGGTGGATTCCGGTGTCAGGGTCTTCAAGATCGAGGGGCGTGCACGAGGTCCGGAATATGTGAGGGAAGTGGTGGAATGCTACTCCGAGGCGCTCCAGGCAATATGCGAAGGTGATTTTTCCGACGAGAGGCTTGAGGGATGGGAGAAAAGGCTCGCGAAGGTGTTCAACCGTGGATACTGGGACGGTTATTATCTCGGCCAGCGTCTCGGCGAGTGGAGCAGCAAGTATGGCAGCAGCAGTTCGCGCGTTAAGGAGTATGTGGCAAAAGGAGTGCGTTACTACGACCGTCTCGGCGTAGGCGAGTTCCAGATGGAATGCGGTGTCCTGCGTCCGGGCGACGAGGTGGTGGTGACCGGCCCGACCACCGGTGCCCTCATTTTCAAGGTGGAGGAACTCAGGCTCACCACCGATCCTGTCCCCGAAGTGCGCAAGGGCGACAGATTCTCGCTCCCGGTGCCCGCCCGCGTCAGACCTTCCGACAGATTATACCTCTGGCGCGAGAAGTGACGGCAGATGAAAAGATTATGCCGGTCTTGAACCAAGTATGG
>USNC01000191.1 GCA_900555915.1 uncultured Porphyromonadaceae bacterium
CATCTATGCTTCGTGCAGTCGGGATTCCGGCGGGAATTCTATCTTCTCGAGAGTCTTACCGACGAAGTGATAAAGGCGGAGCGGGCTGCCTATGAGAAAGTGATCCGCACGATCTCGCACGAGGTGAACAACACTATGGGGGGCGTGAGGTCTGTGATACAGGCCATAGCCGATACCGCGGAAGGCGACGACATGCAGGAAGTGCTGGAAAGCTGCGATCTGCGCTGCGAGCAGATGTGCGCGTTTGTCAGCAGCTACGCCGATGTGGTGCGTCTTCCGGAACCGATGTTCCAGCAGGTCGACCTCAACGAAGAAATCGGACATCTGATCCCTTTCCTCCGCCAGATACTGAGGGAAGGAGTGTCGCTTGAATTCCTGCCGCATGATAAGCCCGTTAATGTCAGGATCGACACCAACATGATCCAGCAAGTGGTGGTCAACATTGTGAAAAACGCCAACGAAAGCATTTCAGCCACACACGGAAGGATTGCAATATCCACATCGTCAGAGCCGGGGACTCCCCACCTTGAGATTGCAAACGACGGCGATCCTATCGGCGAAGAGACAGCCCGCAACCTGTTCCGACCTTTCTACACCACAAAACGTGAGGGGCGCGGCATCGGACTGACACTCACCGCTGAAATCCTCAACCGCCACGACGCCCGCTTCCACCTCCGCACAGGCACAGACTCAGTCACCCGCTTTCAGATATCGTTCTAAGGCTTTAGGTGTTAGGCTTTAGATTTTAGGTTTTGGACGTTGTATTAAACGATGCCACTACGCAAAAAAAGTTCCGGACCGACCGGCCCGGAACTTCATCCTCTATACTTTATACTTTATACTCTCTACTTTCTCCCGCTCTTCTGCATCAGATGGCGCACCGCGCCCTCAAGCTGCGCGTCGTGGCCGGCCTGCACATCGGCGGGCGCGTTGTAGATCACCACGTCGGGATTGAGCTGGGTGTTTTCAAGTGGTTTGCCGTCGATCGAAAGGTTGGTCACCTGAGGAATGCCAAATACCAGACTGTCGTCGATCTGCGTCTCCCACCATACGGCAGTCATGGTGCCCGGAATCGGGGCGCCCACAACATCGCCGATGCCGAGGGTCTGGAACACGTAGGGAGTGCCCGACGCATCGCTGTAGTTGCATTCATTCACGAGCATGGCCGAAGGCTTGTTCCACTGCGCCCACGGTTCGCTACCGATATACTTGCCTCTGGGAGTGTAGCGGGCATACTCCTTGCCGTTGAGCAGGATAGCGAGGTCGTTGTGAAGCCAGCCGCCGCCGTTGTAGCGGGTGTCGACCACGACAGCGTCGCAGTTGCGGTATTTGCCGAGGATGCGGTCGTAGGCATTCTGATAACTTGCCGTGTTCATACCCTGCACATGGATATAGCCGATACGGCCTCCGGAGATGCTGTCGACAAACTTTTCGTTGCCCTCGACCCAGCGGTCGTAGCTCAGATCAGACAATGTGCCGAGCGACACCGGACGCACAAGGATGTCGCGGGTTTTTCCGTCGAGGCCACGTATTTTCAGACGCACCTTCTCGCCCGATTTGCCCTCGAGCATCGGATTGACATCCTGACGCGGAGCGATATTCTCGCCATCGATGGCGAGAATGACCTCTCCGGCCTTTACATTGGCTTTTCTCGAGGACAGAGGTCCGCGGGCGATTACTTCCGCCACCTTCAGGCCCTCACCGTCATACTCCTCGTCGAAATACGCTCCGAGCGATGCGGAATTCAGCGAGGGACCGCTGCCGTAGCTGCGGCCGCCTGTGTGCGAGGCGTTGAGTTCGCCGAGTATCTCGCTCAGCATTTCGGCAAAGTCGCGGTTGTTGCTGATATAGGGAAGGAACTTGCGGTAGTGGTCGCCGTAATAAGCCCAGTCCACTCCGTGCAGGTTCTCGTCGTAGAACTTGTCGTTGACCTGGCGCAGCATGTGGTTGTAGATATATTCCCGCTCCTTGGAGGGATGGCGGTCGTAGAGAGCTTCATATTCCACGTCGTCCATCTTCTCGCTGTCAAGATTCATTTTCTTGACACCGCCTGAACTCCATACAAACAGATTCTCACCCTTTGCATCAGCCTCCAGACCGTAGATTCCGGGAGCCACCACTGTCACATCGCCTTTCTTGAGATCGATGCTGTAAAGGTTTCGTTTCCCCTCGGTGCTTGATGCGGTGTAGTAGAGTTTGTCGCCTTTCTTAGTCAGGTAATAGTCGCCGATCATTGCGGAGTTACGGGTCAGGCGGCGTGTGCGGTAGCGGCGGTTGGCGAGATCGGGCACAAACTTCGACTTTTCATCTTTGTCGGCCTTCTCCTTCTTGTCTTTCTTGCCCTTTTTATCTTTCTTCTTGTCTTTCTTGTCTTTATCCTTATCGTCGTCCTTGTCGTCTTTATCGGCCTTTTCCTTCAGGGCCGCTTCCTCCTCAGTCATATTGAAATCATCCCAAGCTTCGCCGTCGAGCGCCATCAGGATAATGTCGCTCTGGTTGCCCCAGCTGCCGGTGTTCTTCATGCCGTATTTAGCCGATTCAAAAGCGATGGCCTTTCCTCCCAGCACCCACTGCGGATTGGAGTCGCTGAAACCGCTCTCGGTGAGGTCGACCGCTTCGGTGCCGTCAGCCTTCACGAGAGCGACGTCGATATTGTTCCAGCCGCCGTCGCCGATGTAGCTTGTGAGCAGCCATTCGCTGTCGGGACTCCAGACAAACGAGATGTCGCCGTCGGCATAGGAATAGTTGTATTTCCCGTCGAGTGCGGTAGTCACTTTCTTTGTGGCGAGGTCTATCACGCGGATGTCGGCGCGGTTTTCAAGGAAAGCCACTTTCTTGCCGTCGGGGCTTATCGAGGGCTGCATGGCGCTGGTGGCGCATTTGTAGAGGGGTTCTTCCTCTATTTCGGCGGCATAGGCAAACTGGTCGCCCTTCTTGTCTTTGATCCTGGCGGTGAAAAGCTGCCAGTATCCTTCGCGGTCGCTGTCGTAGACCATCGACTTCCCGTCGGGCGCGATACTGACGGTGCGTTCCTGGTCGGGAGTGTCGGTAATGCGTTTGGTTGTCTTGTATTTGGTGTCGGTGACATAGATGTCGCCTCGTATCACGACAGCGAGTTCGTTGCCTTTCGGCGCCACATAGAATGCCGATGCGCCGGAAGAGACATAGCGTTTCACGAGATCGTGCGAGTAGTCGTCGGATATTATATTGACGCTTACTTTCTGCGGTTCGCCTCCCTCTTTAAGTGTGTAAAGTTCGCCGTCCCAGCTGAAAGCCATCAGTCCGTTGTCGGATACCGAAAGATTTCTTACAGGGTGCTTCTCAAACTTAGTCAACTGCCGTTTGCTGCCGTTGATATTGGCCGCATACACATTGAGGGTTCCGTCTTCCTCCGAGAGGAAATAGAATGAATCCTTGGCGGGCGCCCACACTGCATTGCGGTCATGGCCGTTGAACGTGGTGAGTTGGCGGAAGTCGCCGTTGTCGTAGAGCCAGATGTCGTTGGTGCCGCTGCTGCGCTCATGCTTGCGGAATACGTCCTCATATCCCTTCTTGTCGGTGAAGATTATTCGTCCGTCCTTTCCGGCCGAAGAGAACAGCATAGGCATGGAGAGGAACATCTTTGGGCGCTCGCCGGGGCGGTTGATGTTCAGTTCGTAAGTCTGCGGCAGGATCGGTGCCTGAGCGGAGGTGCGTCCTGGCATTTCATTGGCAGAGAAGAGCAGTGTAGAGTCGTTTAGGAAAGCAAGAGGCTGCTCGGCGATGCTTGAGGTGGTGAGCCTCACCACATTGCCGCCGTTGGCGTTCATCACAAAGATGTCGTCGCTGCCAAGACGGTCGCTGCGGAATACAATCCGCTTTCCGTCGGGTGTCCACACCGGTTTTGAATCGAACGCCTGGCTGGTGGTCAGTTGCCTGGCATCGCCGCCCTGCGCCGGCACAGTGAAAATATCTCCCTTGAAGGTGAATGCTATCGTCTTTCCGTCGGGCGAAACCGCCACATCTCTGAGCCATAGCTGTCTCTTATACACATCTGACGCT
>USNC01000192.1 GCA_900555915.1 uncultured Porphyromonadaceae bacterium
GGAGTGCCGAGAAGTTTGGCCGTTTTAGTTTTCTCATCGAAAAGGCACATGGCGCCGTCGCCCACCCAGAAAGAAGCGAGAAACCAGCCGAATTCATACTTCTTGCAGACGGCAAACATCAAAGTGGTGGCGAAGTCCTTCAGTTTCGCCTCTTCATTTGCCGCGGCCACTTTCTTTACGGCTTCATGCGCTTTGAGAGCGCCGTTGTAGATGATGTCGATGACATGGCGGGTGAGGGCGGTCCTTTTCTCCGGGTCCTCGCGGTCTGCCGCATATTCGCGTATCGCGGTCTCGAAGGCCGGATTGTCGGCGAGCAGCCTGCGGCAATGGTCCACAGCCGTGTTGCAGGCCACTTCCGACCCCTTGCGTGAGAATTTGGCCGAACCTGCGCCGTCGGCCACAGCCATCACATACCAGTCGGAATCGTCGCAGTGTGTCAGCGTGAAATGATCGTCGCGGGCTTTCCCCTCCTGGGCGTGGCTGCGGCCCCGCTGGCTTGCGGCCACCATGTCTTTCTTGGGACTGCCGTCTTCACCGGCCTCCACCTTGATGTAGGCAGTGTCGGAGTCTTTCTTGAAGTAGGGTATGTTCTCATCTGTCGGGATGTTGCGCCAGAGGCTGCGCGGATCGGGATTGAACGCGACCGGAATCTTGAGTTCGGATGTTTCCTCCCCCTCCACTGTGTCGTAGCGCAGTGTGAGGGTGAAGTCGCCTGTCCGCGTCGGTTTGCCGCAGAGTGCGAATCTGCCATCTTCTCCGGCTGCAAGCGCGAGACCGAGTTCTTCGGCTCCGGCCAACTCCACGTTGGATATTTTATCCATGGGGAGTTCAAAGCATACGGAGTATTCTTTCTTCACAGTCCCGTTCGGAAACCGCAGGCCGAGGCTCTTTATCTCGTTTTCTATTATCAATCTTTGGTTCATACGTTCTTCTTTGAATGTGTCCCACAGTCTGGCTACGGTCCAGTCGAGGAATCTGTCTTTATCCGATGCGGGTATGCCGGCTTTCCGCATTGCTTTCTCGATGTTGGCCCGGGTCAGGAGGCTGCCGGGTGTGTTGGTGTGTCTGCCGGCCAGACGCTGCTTTCTATCCATATGGCAATGATGTTTTGTCAGCCTAAGCCTCGGGTTATGTTCATTCCTTCCGGACCGCTCGTGCCCAGTTCTCCGTAAAGTCCGCACCAGGGGCACTTGTTGTGGCTCTGGTCGCCGACACAGAAGATCCCGCCGCATTCGCACACCACGACACCGTGCTGGTTGCCGCAGCAGGGGCATGTCGGGACTCCGAGCAGCCCCGAGGAGTTGACTCGGGCGCGGCTGCCTGAGGAAAGCGCGGCGTAGGAAGCCTTGTCTACGGGGTATGCTCCTACAAGTCTGAATTCGGCGGAAGGTAGCGAGTTCCGTCCGTAGTCGCCGAAGGGATAGTAGTTTCTGGCATATTTCACCAGATAGTCGTTGCCGGTGGTCTGGCATCGGCCGTGGAGCACCACGAAGTTGTCATCGACCGTGCCGGTGTATTCTTCCGGATTTATCTTCTCGAGGTTTATGCCCGCGGTGGGTGCCAGCTTCACCCCGTCGCTGTTCTGCTCGCTGACCGAGATACTTGAGGTCTTGATGGAGGCGGTGACCCATTTGAAAAACTGTGTGAACGACTCAGCGTCCGTGTCCTTGAGAAGCAGCAGGTCGTTGGTGATCTGTGCGAGAGTGAGCACATTCACGTTCTCGCCGAGCGACACGGCTATGAGGCTGCAGTGGCCGCGGTATTTCTCGTTCCACCGTCGGAAAGCCGCATGGTAGTTGTCGGTGGGGTTGCCGTCGGTGAAGAGGAAGATGATCGGTTTCCAGTCGCCTTTCTGTTCGAGAGTTGTCTTCTGCACCGAGGTGTCGAGGTCATTCATCAGTGCCTCGAGGCCGGCTCCGAGCGATGTGCCGCCGCCGATGGGAAACACCGGAGGATAGAATCTGTAGAGTTCGGTAAGAGGCGAAAGCATTTGGGCTTTCCCTGCGAAGGCGATTATGGAGACGAATACAGTCTCGAGGGCGTAGGGGTCGACACGGAGATTCTGGATGATGGTCCGCATCCCTTCCTGCACCTGCTCTATGGGAGTGCCGACCATTGACTCCGACACGTCTATGAGAAAATAAATTGGAAGTCTGCGCATGGTATGATGAGGATTTTATGAAATGAGGTGTCAGCCTACCGGAGGCGGAAGGAATTTGCTGGGTGAGAGGTAGACGGTGCCGGGGCCGGTGACGCGCATCATGCTGAGTCCCTCGCCGCCGAGCAGATTGCCGAGCGACCAGTTCGACTGCATCTGGTTTTCCGAAATATTGAGCAAGGCTATGATATGGTCTTCGTCGACCTCTATCGTCTCGCCATATTGCAGGTTGATGATGATCGGTTGCCCTTTCGTGTCAAGGAAAACGGTTGAATTACCCTGTATCTTTTGAAGCAGAAGTCCCATGCCTCCAGTAAGTCCGGCAATAGACAATTTCGTGGTCACGTTGACTTTATTGTTGGAGCCGACATAGACACCGCGGTGGCAGATCATGGTCTCACCGTTGAGTTTCACGGGGAGCAGCCCGAATCGGCTGCCTACCACCACCTTGCGCGCCATGTTGGTCACGTTGTAGAGTCTGAGTATGAAGAGCGATTCTCCCGAAAGTTTCGCCCCTAATATGCGTCCGAGGCCGGATCCGTTGAAACTCAGTTCCTTATCGATGCCCGCTTCAAGGTATATCACAGAGCCTTTCTCTACAAAGAAATCCTCGCCCGGCGACAATGTCACCTCCAGATACTGGATATACTGACCTATAAGTTTGCAGTTCATTTTTTTAGATTTTAGATTTTAGGCTTTAGATTTTATATTTTGTCGAATGGCCTACAGCCTAAATTATTACATTCACTTCTTCCGGCGGTGGCGGCAGTACGAGGTCGTCGGTGGCTCCGATGCTGCGGTTGCCCACTCCGATGGAGTCTGACACCCATTTGAAGAATTTCTTGAAGGCGGTGCTGTCTACGGTGTCGAGGGAGTAGACCTCGTCGGTGAGGGCTTTCAGAGGCTCGGTCTTGGCGCTCATGCCTGCGGCGCAGGCGATGATGCTGGCGAAATGGCGCTTCTTCACCTCGGGTATCATCTCGTTGTAGAGCTGTATGTCGGATGGCTTGCCGTCGGTCATGATGAAGAGAAGCGGCATCCAGTCCCCTTTCTGTTCGGGAGTGCTGAGACGCACCTCCCGGTCGATTTTCTCACACAGGAGTTTCAAAGCCTGTCCCGTATGGGTGGGACCGCTCTCGGGAGTGGTGATCTCCGGAAGCTGCAGTTCGTCGAGCGGGGTAAGCGGAAGTATCTGCTTCACCTCGCGGTCGTATGTGATGATGCTGATGTTGACCGATTCGAGCGCGAACGGATCCTGGCGGAGGCTCGAAACCATCGCTTCAAGTCCTACTTTGACAGATTCGATAGGTTCGCCGCGCATGGAGCCGGATGTGTCGATGAGGAGATATACGGGAAGACGTCTCATTTTTTTGTATGCTTGCTGTGTGGGTGTGTCTTGGATCGCGCATCCCACTCACATGAGGGGATGCGCGTGTCGCTGTAGATTAGAGAAGGGCTTCGAGACCCGCGGGGAAGGATTTTGCCTGAGCCTTGATGGCTTTGAGAAGATCCTTTTCAGCCTCGTCGATCTGGCCGTCGTTGTTGACTTTGGCTATGAGCCATGCTTCTTCGTCGGCGTCTATCTCACCTGGTGAGACTTCATCTTTGAGAAGATAGTCGCAGATTGCCTGAGTGAAGAATTCGTTCCATTCAGGAGCGTTGGCGTTGCCGCTCACAGCGTCGTTGAGTTCGAAAAGGAAGTCCGCTTCCTCGCGGTCGATCACGCCGTCGGCGTAGAGCGCTTCTTTGAGTTTTGCCACCTCAGCCGCGTCGATCACGCCGTCGGCGAGGAGGTCTTTCTTGAGTTCGTCAAGTGCTGTCTCTTATACACATCTGACGCTGCCGACGATCTTACGCGTGTAGATC
>USNC01000193.1 GCA_900555915.1 uncultured Porphyromonadaceae bacterium
CGAGATCGCTCAGTGTCTCGTGGGCTCGGAGATGTGTATAAGAGACAGCTGGAAGCGGGCGCCCACCGAAACGTGGGGAGCGTTGACAGTCAGGTCGAAGTAGGTGTTGTTGAGCACGTCTTTCTCATATTCACCGGTCTTCTCTCCCTTGAAGTTGTAGGGTATGAGGAATTCCGACTGTATTGACCCGGTGGCCCGTACCTGGCTCAGCCATTTTGAGAAGCCGGTCTGGGGCTTTTCCTCTTCAGAGTTGGCATGCTCTATATATGTATTAGAAGAATTACCCACTAAAGGCGGGTAATTCTCACTGTCTGTCTCTGTGTTTCCGGCAAATGCTGTGAGTGCCGGAATCGCGCATAAAGTCAGAAAAAATCTTTTCATTTCATTGCTTTTTTCACGGCTTCGATGATCTCCTCCTCGGCACCGTCCACGTAACCTTGATGATTCCATACGATGTTGCCTTCGCCATCCACCACAAACACGTGCGGGGGATCGCTCACGCCGAGCTGGCGCTTGAAGTCTCCGTTCGGATCGAGAAGCACCTCATATTCCCATCCCTTGTTTTCAACGAATGGTTTGACTCTCTGTTCATTCTGTGCTTCGTCGAGGCTTACCGCATATATCTTGACTCCGGTCTCCTCGACCCAGTCTTCATATACGTCAGCTATCGCTTTCAGTTCGCGCACGCAGGGTTTGCACCATGTTGCCCAGAAGTCAATCACGAATGGTTTGCCATCGTTGCTGAGTGTGGATGTGTCTACTGTGTTGCCGTTCATGTCGCGCAGCTGCACCTGTGGGAGCGCTGCCGATGCCGAAATGGCGGCTGCTACTGCTACTGCTGATAGTAAGAACTTCTTAATCATATTGTTGACGTTTTGTTGTTGTCGTTTGATTGTAGTGTGGAATGTGCAGGCACGAGGTCTTGCTGAGCTCCTGTCTATATGTCAGACCACTATACGGCTTCAAAGTTACAAAAAAAAAATGAAAAACGTGTAAAAAAACGAAATTAAAAACGCGCTGTGGGGTTGTGGGTTAAGGATATTTGCAGTTGCGGCCTGACTTTGTCTCAAAGTCAGGCCGCTGTGCGGTTGTGGGTATGTGCAGTGATGTGTCAGAGCACTTTTTTGTAAAGAGCCGTGATATCGTCGAGCGTCACGTCGCGCGGGTTGCCCGGAGTGCATACGTCGGCGAGTGCCTGCTCGGCGAGGCGGGCGATGTCGCTCTCCCCGATGCCGAGTTCGGAAAGATGCTGCGGTATCTCGACCCTGACGGCCAGCGCGCGCACAGCCTCGCAAGCCGCCTTTGACGCCTCTTCCTTGGTCATGCCGCTTATGTCCACGCCCATGGCGCGGGCTATCTCGGGATATTTGTCCATGCAGCATGGCATGTTGAATTCCATGATGGTCGGCAGCAGAAGTGCGTTGGCCACACCGTGGGGTATGTCGAAAAGCGACCCCATCGGGTGTGCCATTCCGTGTACGAGTCCGAGCCCTACATTCGAGAAGGCCATGCCGGCCACATACTGGGCGAGCGCCATGCCGCTGCGAGCCTCGGCGTTGGCGGGTTCGGCCACTGCCACCGGAAGATGACGCGCGATCATGCGTATGGCCTCTATCTCAAACATGTCGGAAAGTTCCCATGCTCCTCTGGTGATGTATCCCTCGATGGCGTGTGTGAGCGCGTCCATGCCGGTGGCCGCGGTGAGGCTCCTGGGCAGGGAATACATAAGTTCGGCGTCTATGATCGCTACAGCGGGAATGTCGTTGGGGTCTACGCATACCATCTTCTTCTGCTTCTCTTCGTCGATGATCACGTAGTTGATGGTGGTCTCGGCTGCAGTGCCGGCAGTGGTTGGGAGCGCTATGACGGGCACCGATTTGTGCTTGGTGGGAGCGCACCCCTCAAGGGATACGATGTCGGCAAAGTCAGGATTGTTGATCACGATACCGATTCCCTTTGCTGTGTCGATGGAACTTCCTCCTCCGATCGCGATTATGAAGTCGGCTCCCGATTCCTTGTAGGCCGCTATGCCGCTTCTGACATTGCTCACTGTAGGATTCGGTTTGACATCGCTGAAGATCTCATATGGTATGCCGGCTTCGTCGAGCACGTCGGTCACCATTTTGGCGACTCCGAATTTGAGCAGTCCGGGGTCGGTGACCACAAGCGCTTTGTGCACTCCGAGCTGATTGATTGCAGACGGGAGCTCTTTTCTGGCTCCGGGTCCGAAGTAGGAAACTTCGTTCAGTATGAAACGATTGACCATAGTGTATTATTGTTGTTGGTGAATAGCGAAACAAAATTACGAAAAAAAGATGAAAAAAGCAAAATGAAGTTAAAATACTTGTTTGGTATGGCAAGTATTGTTAATTTTGTGGCATGTCCGGTTATCCACTCTGTCAACTTGCCATACGCGTTCTGCTGCTTTCGGCGGCCTGTCTCTTCACGTCTGAAGCGGCCTTGGCGAAACGCAGTGTCACCGAATTGCCCGAGGTGCTGGTGGAGTCGCGCCACCGCAATATGCTCCATGTCCTGGCCTACGTAAGGGAATACTCCACGCTCACCACGTATAGAGACACCGTGTTTCTCTTCCGCGAGAAAATGGTGGATTTCATGCTTCCTGCCAATAAGAAAACAGGCTACAGGGGTTGGCGCATACCGCGTGTGATAAGGTCGGAGTCTTACTACCGCTTTACCGACGATGACGGCCTTGACAGCGTCAGCGACATGTCGCGCCATAATTTCTCATGGTCTGACTGGATAGGGCTTCCGCCGGAAGTGGATCTGCCGTCGAAGTTCTCATCGCCCTACGCCGCGGTAGATACTCTTCATGGCCGCTACAGTCCGGTGGAGATCTGGCGTAGAGACAAGGACCTCTTCACGGTCGAGGTCAATGTGCTCGCCGACACCGCCGCGCGCCGCTGGGTGCCGAATCTGCGGAGTTTTATGAAAGACGAGAATGTGGAGATTGAAGACTTCAAACTCAAGGCATATTATGCCAATGTGCTTGGCGACAGACTGACGCGCAGGGATTTGACGCATTTCACATATCGTCTTGACGCTGATGGACGCGGGCATGACATGTTTCGCTTCAATCAGCGCGGACAGAGTTACTTCGCCACTACCGAAGGCGAGGTGTATGTGCTTGACATGGAATATATAAGCGAGAAGGAAGCCAAGAAGTGGGGAAAGGGGAAATATGATTCGGAAGAGGTGGATCTGATCCGGTCGGCAGAGGCTCCGCCGCTGTCGGACGATATATATGCCTTGATGGACCGTGTGGAGCATATCGACAAGAATCTGATAATACTCAACCATGTGCCCGACCGCAGCCTCATGCGTATGGAGCGCAAGAGAAGCAAGGGGCAGAAGGCTCTCCGCTATCTGAAGAACATTACGGGCATAAGCGATATGAAAGCCGAAAGGAACCGCAGAGACAGCTGGGACAAATTTCGGAAGCGGACGAAATGATTGTCTTAAGGTCCTTAAAGACATTAAGGTCCTTAAAGTCCTTGACAGACCTTAAAGACCTTTGATGTCAGCGCAAGGCGCGTATGATGGATTTCAATTTTTGTGGGCCGGATCGCAAGTCAGCGATATTCCGAGTTTCTTGAAAATCTTCTGGTCTACTTCCCCGAGCATCACAGTGGAGTGGACCTGGCATCCGTCCAGTTCCGGAAGGGTCTCGAGTGCCCGTCGGCAACGCTCGTCCTGAGTGCTGAGCACCGAGAGAGCCACGAGCACCTCGTCGCTGTGAAGGCGCGGGTTGTGTCCTTTCAGGAAGTTGAGTTTTGTGTGCTGTATGGGCTCGATCATCTCCTGCGGTATCAGTTTGACGCTGTGGTCGATTCCGGCGAGATGCTTCACCACGTTAAGTATAAGTGCCGAACTTGGCCCGAGAAGCGCGCTCTGCTCGGCGGTGATGATGGTGCCGTCGGCAAGTTCGATGGCGGAGCAGGGCAGTCCGCTCTTTTCTGCCCGTCCGCGGGCCGCTCCGATACCTGTCTCTTATACAC
>USNC01000194.1 GCA_900555915.1 uncultured Porphyromonadaceae bacterium
GCAGCGTCAGATGTGTATAAGAGACAGTAATACTACATGAATTGAATTGAAAAAAGTATTAAAATACTTTGAAAAAATCTTACGATTGAGTAAATTTGCGTTATGAAACGAAAATTCTGCGATAATTCTCTTTCCCTTGCCGTATGTATCTCGCTGCTCCTGACCGCTTCCTGCCATACATCGAGGAAGTCAGGCTCCGATTTCTACCGGCAGCAGATCGAACAGCTCGCCTCCGATCTCAAGAAAGACGGGAAGCATCATCCGAAGTCATCTAAGGTCAGGAAAAAGATTGTGGATGAGGCTTATTCCTGGCTCGGTACTCCCTATGCCTATTCAAAGGCTGAAAAAGGAGTGGCTACGGACTGCTCGGGCATGGTGCTTGAGGTGTACGGGAAAGTGACGGGGGTGAAGTTGCCACGCAACAGTGCGAGGCAGGCCGAGTTCTGCAAAAGTATCAGGCCTGACGATGTGGCCATAGGCGACCTTGTCTTTTTCGCTACCGGCAGAGACAAGGATGTGATATCTCACGTTGGCATCATGGTCGACGACAGGAATTTCATCCATGCCTCAGCCTCGAAGGGAGTCGTGGTTTCGGATGTGACACAGCCATACTATATCCGCACATTCCGCGGTTTTGGCCGTGTGGATTTTTAACATTATAATAAGATCAAAATATATATGGCGCAATTCACTCACCTGCATGTCCATTCACAATATAGCCTGCTTGATGGAAAGGCATCAGTGCAGGAACTTGTAGACCGCAGTATGGAACTTGGCATGAAAGGCATTGCTCTGACCGATCATGGGAACATGTTCGGAATCAAGGAGATGTACAACTATGTCAATAAGAAAAATTCCGGTCTTGCGGAGGAAGATAAATTCAAGTTGATTATCGGTTGCGAGATGTACGTGGCCAAGAACCGTCTTTCTGACCGTGGCGACAAGGAAGACCGCGGACACCATCTTATCGTACTGGCAAAAAACGAGAAAGGCTACAAGAATCTGATCAAACTCGTGAGCAAGTCATGGACTGAGGGTATGTACTTCAAGCCGCGTACCGACAGGACGGAACTTGCCGCCCATAAGGAAGGCCTTATCATATGCAGCGCTTGTCTGGGCGGAGAGATTCCGCAGTTTATACTGCGTGGCGATCTCGAGGCGGCTGAAGAGAGGGTGAGGTGGTATAAGGAAACGTTTGGCGACGACTATTATCTGGAACTTCAGCGTCACCGCACCGACAAGTTTAATGCCAACAAAGAGGTGTTTGAGGACCAGAATAGAGTCAATCCCGTCCTTATGGAGTTTTCTAAAAAGTATGGGATAAAGGTGGTCGCCACCAATGATGTGCATTTCACATATGAGGATGACGCTGAAGCCCACGACAGGCTTATATGCGTCTCGATGCAGAAGAAATTCAATGAAGACCGTCTGCATTACACTAAACAGGAATGGTTGAAGTCGCCCGAGGAGATGGAAGCCATATTCCCGGATATTCCCGAAGCGTTGGCCAACACTATGGAGATTCTTGATAAGGTGCAGCCTTATTCCATCGACCACGCGCCGATCATGCCCTTTTTCGAGATTCCCGAGGATTTCGGCACCGAGGAGGAGTATCGGAGCCGGATCACTACGGAGCAGCTTTATGATGAGTTTACACAGGACGAGAACGGAAATGTAGTGCTGTCGCGAGAGGAAGGGGAGAAGAAAATAGCGAGGCTGGGAGGCTACGACAAACTGTATAGAATCAAGTTTGAGGCCGACTATCTCAATAAACTCACCATGGAAGGCGCGCGTAAGATATATGGCGATCCGCTCCCTGAGGAAGTGGCCGAGCGTCTGAACTTCGAACTCTATATCATGAAGACCATGGGATTTCCGGGCTACTTCCTGATTGTGCAGGATTTCATCAATACCGGACGCAACAAACTGGGTGTCAGCATCGGGCCGGGCAGAGGTTCGGCCGCCGGTTCGGCCGCCGCATATTGTCTTGGCATCACAAGGGTGGATCCCATCAAATATGATCTGCTTTTCGAGAGATTCCTGAATCCAGACCGAATCTCATTGCCTGATATCGATGTGGATTTCGACGACGACGGACGCTATGAAGTGCTTAAATACGTGACTGAAAAATATGGCGCCGAGAAAGTGGCCCATATCATCACTTTCCAGACTATGGCCACGAAGAGTGCCATCAAAGATGTGGCCAGGGTGCTTGACGTCTCGGTGGCCGAATCCAACAGGCTTGTGAAACTCGTGCCCGACCGTCTGCCGGAAGTGAACGGGAAAGCGCCGAAGATAAATCTCAAGAATGTCTTGAAGTATGTCCCCGAGTTCGAGGCTGAGACCCACAACCCGAGCGAGACTATCCGCGACACCATTAAATATGCCACCCAACTTGAGGGCAATATCCGTGGTACCGGTATCCATGCCTGCGGCGTCATTATCTGCCGCGACGAGATTTCTGACTGGGTGCCCGTGTCAATGGCCACTGATGCCGACGGCACCAAGCAGATCACTACTCAATATGAGGGAAGCATCATCGAGGATACAGGGCTTATCAAGATGGACTTCCTGGGACTCAAGACGCTTTCCATCATTAAGGAGACGCTTGCCAATATCAAGAATTCGAAGGGGATAGATCTCGATATCGACCACATCCCGCTCGACGATCCGGCCACCTTCAAACTTTACTGCGATGGCCGCACCACTTCTACATTCCAGTTCGAATCGGCCGGAATGCGCACTTATCTCCGACAGTTGCAGCCTTCAAAGTTCGAGGACCTTATCGCGATGAATGCGCTGTATCGTCCGGGACCTATGGACTATATTCCCTCTTTCATCGCGCGAAAGCACGGGCAGGAGCCGATCGAATACGATATTCCCATCATGGAGAAATATCTGAAAGAGACATATGGAGTCACGGTTTATCAGGAGCAGGTCATGCTTCTCTCGCGCCTTCTATCCAACTTCACGCGTGGCGAGAGCGATATGCTCCGTAAGGCCATGGGTAAGAAGCAGATCGACAAGATGCAGAAACTTAAGGTCAAGTTTATGTCGGAAGGCCAGAAAAATGGCCATAAGGCGGAAGTGCTCGAGAAGATCTGGGCCGACTGGGAGAAATTCGCCTCATATGCCTTCAATAAGAGCCATGCCACATGCTATAGCTGGGTGGCTTACCAGACGGGTTATCTCAAGGCGAACTATCCGGCTGAATACATGGCGGGAGTCCTGAGCCGTAATCTCGGAGCAGCCGACAAACTTAAAGTCATCATGGACGAGTGCATCCGCATGGGGCTGAAAGTGATGGGACCCGACGTCAATGAGTCGGTCGAGAAATTCGGCGTGTCGAAAGATGGTGTGATTCGTTTCGGGCTCGGCGCTATAAAGGGAGTGGGGCAGAATGCGGTGGCTACCATTATTTCTGAACGCGACAAGAACGGACCCTACAAGGATATATATGATTTTGTGGAGAGGGTTAATCTCTCGGGATGCAACCGGGCGGCCATCGAGTCGCTCGCGCTTGCCGGTGCTTTCGACAGTTTCGGCATCAGAAGGGAGATGATGCTGCATCCGATGTTCGACACCACATATGCCGACATGCTGGTGAAATATGGCCAGTCTTACCAGAACGATAAGAATTCCCTGCAACTGTCGCTTTTCGGAGATTTCGAGACTATCGAGACCAACAGACCTCCATATCCGGAATTTACCCCCTGGGATAAGCTGCGTCTGCTTGAGGAGGAGAAGAAACTCGTACTGATATATCTCAGCGCACATCCTCTCGATGACTATTATATGGAATTGACCTACGGGTGCAACGCAAACTGCGAGAATGTCGACGAGAAGACTGAAATGGGCGCCGAACTCACGCTCGGTGGAATTGTGACCGACACTATGACACGGACCACCAAACGCGGTCAGCCATTCGGAAAAGTCACAGTGGAAGATTTTTCAGGCAAACATGAGTTTGTGTTTTTCGGACGCTGTCTCTTA
>USNC01000195.1 GCA_900555915.1 uncultured Porphyromonadaceae bacterium
GAGATCGCTCAGTGTCTCGTGGGCTCGGAGATGTGTATAAGAGACAGGTGTCAGCGAGTCGCTTTTCGCCGTGGGTATCTGTCTTCCCGCCGGACCATATGTCAGCGATGAGGATGTGCGCTACATCGTCGGCTGCATCAAGGACGCTATTGCCTGAAAACTGAATCACTAATCTAAAGTCTCTTATGAACAGATTCGTAAAACGCTATCTCTCGCGGGCGGCGCTGCCCTACTGGGTGATCCTGGCGCTCGACTGCCTCACGGTGGTCTTCTGCGGAGCGCTGGCCTACTGCCTGCACCACGGGATTCCACACACCCTGAACGTGGCGGGGCCGCTGTGCGTGACGCTCGCCGGATGCCTGGTATGCTTCGCGTTCGCTTTCCGCGTCTTCCATACCTACAACGGCATCGTCCGCTATTCATCTTTCTCCGACCTGCTGCGCATCGGCGCGGCGGTGATACTGGCTATGGCGATAGTGGCCCTGGTAACGGTGCTGGCTCCGCCCGCCGACTGGTACGTGAGGCTCGGATGGGTCGACATCGTGCTGACGGGGCTGCTCGTGGTGGCGATGATGTGGGGGCTGCGCGTATGCGTGAAGACGGTCTACGAGACGGTGGCCAAACGTCCCGACACGGAGAAGACCTATGTGCTGGGCGTGCAGTCGGGCGGAGTGGCCATCGCGAAGAGCATACGCTCGTCGGCCGACTCGCCTTACCGCCTCGAGGGCTTTGTGAGCCCTGACCCGGTGATGCGCCACGTGATGCTGATGGGCGTGAGGGTGCATCTGCTCGACGCCTCGCTGCCGCGCCTGATGCTCGACAACGGCGTCACGACGCTGATTGTCTCGCCGCTGGCGATGGACGCCTTCCGAGAGGCCGCCGATGTGGCCGACGCGCTGGTGGAGGCCGGCGTGAAGGTGCTGGTGATGAACCAGGTGCGCGAATGGGACGGCAAGGAAGACATCCGCCTCACCGACCTGCACCCGGTGGACGTGGAGGATCTGCTGCCGCGCGAGAAGATCGAGGTGGACATGAAGGCCGCCGCCGACCTCATCCAGGGCAACGTGGTGATGATCACAGGCGCGGCCGGAAGCATCGGCTCGGAGATGGTGCGCCAGATTGCCACCTACGCCCCGGCGCGCATGGTGCTCATCGACCAGGCCGAGACGCCGATGCACGACGTGCGCCTCGAGATGCGCGAGAAATGGCCCGGAATCGAGGCCGAGACAATCGTGGCCGACATCTCCGACCGCCGGCTCATGGAACGTCTTTTCGCGCAGTACAGACCCGAATACGTGTTTCACGCGGCCGCCTACAAGCATGTGCCCATGATGGAGGACAATCCCTATGAGGCGGTGGTCAACAATGTGGACGGCACGCGCATCATCGCCGACATGGCGGTGAAGTACGGCACGCGCAAGTTCGTCATGGTCTCTACCGACAAGGCCGTGAACCCGACCAACGTGATGGGCTGCTCGAAGCGTATCTGCGAGATATACGTGCAGAGCCTCGACAAGGCCATCAAGGAGGGCAAGGTGGAGGGCGGCACGCAGTTCGTGACCACGCGCTTCGGCAACGTGCTGGGCTCAAACGGCTCGGTGATCCCCATCTTCCAGAAGCAGATAATGAAGGGGGGACCGGTGACGGTGACCCACCCCGACATAATACGTTTCTTCATGCTCATTCCGGAGGCCTGCAAACTGGTGATCGAGGCCGGCACGATGGGCAAGGGGGGCGAGATATACGTCTTCGACATGGGCAATCCGGTGAGGATCGCCGACCTGGCCCGGCGCATGATCCGCCTCTCGGGCGCGAAAGACATCGAGATAAAGTTCACCGGTCTGCGCGACGGCGAGAAACTCTACGAGGAGGTGCTCAACGACAAGGAGATCACCCTCCCCACTTTCCATCCGCGCATCAAGGTGGCGAAGGTGAGGGAGTACGAGTTCACCGGTGTGGCCGCCGAGGTCGACGCGCTTGTCGGCCTCGCAATGGAAGGCGGCGACATGGACATAGTGGCCGCCATGAAGCGCATCGTCCCGGAGTTCCGCTCGCAGCACAGCCGCTACCAGGTGCTCGACACCCCGCGTCCGGAATCCGAACCCCAGAATCCATCCCCCTCACACACATCCATATGAAAATAATCGTTGTATTCCTGCTGATAACGGTCATCATCGCCCTGGTGATGATAGGCGTGGCCACGTCGCGCAAGGAGAACCGTGACCTCGACTCCCAGTATCTTGATGAGAACGGCGACCATGTCTACTACGACCGCAGCCTGATCAAGAAGAAGCATTTCCTGCGCCTGCATCCCGGCGACAAGGGGCTGCGCACGCTGCGCCGCCTCTTCTACCGCGACAGGCACTGACCGACGAGATATGCCCGCCATGCGGGCCAGCTGACTATCATGGAGGAGACGCCCTGCGTTTCCTCTTTTTCGTTTTGGAATCCGCCCATCGGCGCCACGAACTGTCCGTTGTGGCGAAGGGCGGCGTAGATACGTCCGGCGGGGGAGGAGAGCAGGATGATGTCGATGTTGGCTCCAAGGGGCACCACGGAGTAGTCTCTCCACACGGAGGAAAGGGCGGAGAGGTCGGGGGAGTTGTAGTAGCACCCTTCCACCCGCATCAGCGAGAGCAGCGGCATGAGGGTCTCGGCATGGCCGAAGTAGAGGTTGGCGGCATAGGGTCCGCTGTCATTGCCTTCACCGGGAGCACTACCGGCCCGGAGCAGTGCGGACTGCTCGAGCATTCGGCCGAGCGACTGGTCGGCGTCGGCGATGATGCGGGCCAGAAGCGGGGCTGTGGCGCGTCCGGCTTCGGAGGAGCAGACGGAGATGCTGTTGCGCAGATAGTGCTCCAGATTGTCGGTCTGCCAGCATTGCCGGTATTCCTCCGCGGTCATGAACCGGGTGGTGGCCGGCGGCATCCCGAAGGCTGGAAGCGACTGGAGTATGTCGTACATATCCAGTGTCACGTCGCGCAGTTCGCGCCGGCTCAGCCGTGTCTCCAGGCCGAGGATGCGCTGTGCAGGTCCGGGTGACACGGTGGCGGCGACGGCACGGTCGAACTCCGCTTTCCAAGGGCCATGGCTCCGATAGTGGGAGTAGGCGGTGTCGGTGTCGAAACACCTGACAAGCGGGTCGAATTCCTTCCCCTCCATTGCGGTGACCGACACGCCGGAGGAGATGGAGGCGAGCTGATGGCAGAATTCATACATGGTCATGACCACGCGCGGCACATAGCTTGATATGGCGCGTATGCGGGCATGGTCGAGAAGGTCGGGAAGAAGTGAGTGGAGCGACGACGCGATGCGGTGCTCTTCCTCTTTGCCGATGTCGGAGAGCGCTCCCCAACGATGGGCGGAAAGCGCAGCCACCGTGTCGAGGAGTGAGGAGAATGCCCTGCCCTCGTCGGTAAGGGAGCCGGATGCGCGGCTGTCGGCGATCAGCCTGCGCAACCGGTCGAGTTTTTTCTCCGATGAAATGTAGCGGGCGCCATGGCGGGCCACGTGAGCCACATATACCGGACGCAGCGAGTCGGGCCAGACAGGGGTGTCGGTGGTCCGGCTGAAATCATACGGCATCATGGTGCCGGAGTATTCGGCAGGGAGCGGCTGCGGCTCCGGGCGCACAACACCCGAAGCCGCAAACGGAATTAATGTGAAAGCACCGGCGAGGGCGACGATGAACAGTGATATTTTAGTAAATTTAGCCATATTGCAATGTGTTTTAAGAATATAACATGGCAACATGCCTAACCGTTCACTCCCTCCTCCCCACTTTCTCCTCCCTACTCTCTCCTCGCGCGCAAAGCGCGCAATCCTCCCCACTGCGCGAAGCGTGACAATGCCCAACTCCCTTAACCCTTCACTCTTAACCCTTAACCCTTGTTAAATACTATCTTAACGCGAAGCGTTAAGATAGTATTTAACCTGTCTCTTATACACATCTGACGCTGCCGACGATC
>USNC01000196.1 GCA_900555915.1 uncultured Porphyromonadaceae bacterium
TAAGATCGTCGGCAGCGTCAGATGTGTATAAGAGACAGGTCTAAACGATTTGAACAGATATTTTGTTTTCGATATATGAAACCAAAAGAAAAAGAAGATACAATCAGACTTGCATACAGCAACGAAGACGACCGCGCCTACGGCCTCGCAGGCATGGCCATCTCGCTTGCCGCGCTCGATGCGTTCGACCGTGTGGCCGAGATAAGCCTCGACGGCGGGGAGACAATGGTGGAGTTCGCCAACGAGTATTACTTCTCGGGCAGCCCGTCGATCTCTCCCAAAAGCACATGGGACAACATGGTGCAGAACTTCCATATCACCGCCTCGATGGTGATAAGCAATGTCATGTCGCGCTCCATGGTGCGTATGCACCGCGACATACCTGTGGAGATACTCGGAGCCATCCACGACGAGATAGTGCGCGAGGGAAAGGAAAGCTGCGGCCTTGAAGACGACGAGATCGACGCTCTCTTCAACCGGATGCTCTCCTATTCGCGCCGCATCTTCGCCAATCCTCGCCTGCACCCGGCCATCAATGAATTCGCACGCACACTCGCGCGCCGCCGGACCCTGTCGGGCACGGAGATACGCGACGAACTCCGCCTTCTGCAACTGATATGACCATAGCGGAGATGCAGGAATCCATCGACCGATGGATCCGCGACATAGGAAAGGGCTATTTCCCTCCCCTCGCCAACATGGCGGTCCTCACCGAGGAGACTGGGGAACTGGCCCGCGTCATGGTGCGCCGCTACGGCCCGCAGGTGGCCAAGCCCGGCGACCTCGACAAAGACCTCGAGGAGGAACTCGCCGATGTGCTCTGGGTGGTGGGATGCCTTGCCAACCAGACCGGGGTAGACCTCACCCAAGCCTTCGAGAAGACCCTTCGCAAGAAGACCGAGCGCGACCGCGACCGATTCACCGGAAAAACAGACAACTAAAACTATATTATGAAAACGAGACTCATCGAATGCGTGCCCAACTTCAGCGAGGGGCGCGACAAAGCCAAAATCAAGGAAATCACCGACGCCATCACCGGCGTGGAGGGAATAAGCCTGCTCGACGTTGACCCGGGCGAGGCCACCAACCGCACAGTGGTGACATTCGTAGGCGCTCCCGAGGCCGTGGTGGAGGCCGCGTTCCGCGGCATACGCAAGGCGGCGGAAGTGATCGACATGCGCGAGCACCACGGAGCGCATCCGCGCATGGGCGCCACCGACGTGTGTCCGCTCATACCGGTGGCCGGCATCACCCTGGAGGAATGCGCCGCCCTGGCGCGCACCCTCGCCGAGAGAGTGGCCGGCGAACTCAACATACCCACCTACTGCTACGAAGCCTCCGCCATGCGCCCCGAACGCAAGAATCTCGCCGTATGCCGCGAGGGTGAATACGAGGCCCTTCCCGCCAAGATGGGATCTGAAGAAAAGGGACCGGACTTCGGCAACCGCGCATTCGACGAGGGCGTGGCCCGCACCGGCGCCACCACCATCGGGGCACGCGACTTCCTGATAGCCGTCAATTTCAACCTCAACACCACCTCCACCCGGCGTGCCAACGCCATAGCATTCGACGTGCGCGAGAAAGGGCGCCCCATGCGCGAGGGGGGAAAGGTGACCGGCAAACCGGTGAAGGACGCCGACGGCAATCCCGTCATGATACCCGGCACACTCAAGGGCACCAAGGCCATCGGATGGTATATCGACGAGTATGGCATAGCCCAGGTGTCGATGAATATCACCGACATAGCGCAGGTGCCGCTGCATGAGGCGTTTGACGAGGTATGCCGCAAGGCCGACGCCCGCGGCGTGCGGGTGACCGGCACCGAGATTGTCGGCCTCGTGCCCAAGCGCACGCTCATCGACGCCGGCAAGCACTTCCTGCGCAAGCAGCAGCGCAGCTGCGGCATTCCGGAAAGCGAGATAATCCGCATCGCCGTAAAGTCGATGGGACTCGACCAGCTCGCGCCCTTCGACCCCCGGCACAAGGTGATTGAATACATGATAGAGGATGAGTCGGCGAAGAAACTCGTCGACCTCACCGCGCGCGGCCTCGCCGAGGAGACAGCATCCGAATCGCCCGCGCCGGGCGGCGGCAGCATCTCCGCCTACATGGGAGCCCTCGGGGCCGCCCTGGGCACCATGGTGGCCAATCTCTCGGCCCACAAGGCAGCCTACGACGACCGCTGGGAGGAATTCTCCGCCGTAGCTGAGGAAGGACAGGCACTGATGGAGGAACTGCTGCACCTCGTGGACGAGGACACGGCCGCATTCAACCGAATCATGGCAGTATTTGGCATGCCCAAAAAGACCGACGGGGAAAAGGCGGCGCGCGCGAAGGCTCTGGAAGAGGCCACGCTCTACGCCACACAGGTGCCCCTGCGCACTATGAAGAAGGCGTATGAGGTGTTTGCGATCGTGGAGAGAATGGCATCGGAAGGAAATCCCGCTTCCGTGACCGACGCCGGAGTGGGAGCGCTCGCCGCCCGCGCGGCAGTGAGGGGAGCGGCGCTCAACGTGCGCATCAACGCAGCCGGACTCAAGGACCGCGCCGTGGCCGAGGCCATACTCGCCGAAGCGGCCTCCATCGAAGCCGAGGCGGCGAAGCGCGAGACCGAGGTGCTCGACACCGTCAACTCCAAGATGTGACGGAAAGAATCAGAAACATAGCGCACCGCCCTCTGTGATGGCGGTGTGGGGCAGGCGGCAGGAATCAAGGTTCCTGCCGCAGAGCGTTACAGGACCACCCTCCGAACCGCGGGAGACAGTGAAATCACGGCCTTTCTCTCCACGGATGACTATCTTATCGAAGAGAGGCTCTCCAAGCCAGTATTCGGGCTCTGAGGGGCATACAGGGTAGAATCCCATGGCCGAGAAGACAAACCAGGCCGACATCTGTCCGGCATCGTCGTTTCCGGAGAGACCGCCGGGGAGATTCTTGTATTCCGTGTCCATTATATGGCGTATCCGGCGGGCGGCCTTGTCGCGTCTGCCCACGGCATCGTAGAGATACGCCACCTGATGGCATGGCTCGTTGCCGTGCCAGTAGCGTTTAAGTTCAAAAAGAGAGTCGAGTTTCGCCTCCACCTCGCGCTCGCCTCCGAGCAGCGATATGAGACCTTCCGGGTCGTGCGGCACATACCATGTGTAGTGGCAGGGCGCCCCCTCGGTGATGAACGGGTTGAAGGTGAAGGGATCGGTCGATTCCTGCCAGCGGCCGTCGGCATGGCGTCCGTTGGCATATCCGAGGGCGGTGTCGATCACGTTGCGGTAATTGCCCGAGCGTCTCTCCAGCTCCACGGCATCGTCTTCGTGGCCGAGAAGCCGCGCGAGTCTCGACAGCGCGTAGTCGTCGTAGGCATATTCCAGAGTGCGCGAGGTCTGCTCGTTCTTGTGGAAGGCCTCCTCCACTCCGTCCTCGAGCGGCACGTAGCCGTAACGCAGATATGAGTCGAGCGCCCTTCTCCCCTTTCCGTCGGCATACTCCTTATGGTCGGCCGGAGACTCGAAAGCATTCTTCCGCAGGTAGGCGTAGGCCTCCTCAAGCGGGAAACCGTCGACACCCTTCACCGCCGCGTCGGCTATGGCCGCCGCGCAGTGGTCGCCTATCATGGCGGCAGTGTAGCTGCCCCAGCAGGGGAATATCGGCATCCAGCCCCCATGACGCGCCTTGAGCACGAGGGAATACATCATGTCGGCGCTTCTCCGGGGATCGAGGATGGTGATGAGCGGGTGCTCCGCGCGATACGTGTCCCACATGCTGAAATCATCATAGTAGTCGCGTCCCGGCTCCATTTTCTCTATCCGGCCCGTGCCGGCAAACGACACATAGCTGCCGTCGGCGTCGCTGACCACCCTTGGCAGGATGCTGGCGCGGTAGAGAGCGCCGTAGAATTTACACTTGTCCTCTTCTGAGCCGCTGTCTCTTATACACATCTCCGAGCCCACGAGACACTGAGCGATCTCGT
>USNC01000197.1 GCA_900555915.1 uncultured Porphyromonadaceae bacterium
CGAGATCGCTCAGTGTCTCGTGGGCTCGGAGATGTGTATAAGAGACAGCTACTATGCAGCCGTGGTGTATCCGGTATGCGCGGCATCCGCACATGCACGCGCACTGCTTCAGGCGCAGAAAGCGCGGGAGCTCGCGTCAGGGCGCAACCGCATCGCCAATCGCGCGGAGATGGAAGACCGCATAATGGAGGCTTCGGCAGCAAGTCAGAACGCTTATCTTGAACTCAGAAGACTGACGGAATATTATAACGATGTGGTGGCCGACGGCAAATGGCGGGGGCTGATGGACATGCGTCCGCGCGATCTGCCGGTGTTTTTCGCTCCCACGCTCCCCGTGGTGCTATATCAGCGTGAGTTGTCCGGCTTCTCTTCGGATTCGCCTTTGCAGACTGCGCCAGTGGTGCTCGGCGATGTCGTGAGCAGACGCGCCTCTGACTTCGATTGGTCGGAAGGGACGGTGATTCCCGTGTCGATGCTCGGCCACAGCATGAACGCCGTGGAACTTAAAAAAGGATCCTCGCTCAGATATGATTTCAATGTAGGGAGTGACGCGGACGGAGTGGTTCGCGTGGCAGTGATCCCGACGCATTCCGTCGATGGCGGCGACATACGCTACAGTGTCAGCATCGATGGCGGTGAGGCGCAGGTGTTCAATATCAGGGAGCCTTTCCGTTCGGAACAGTGGAAGCAGAACGTGCTCCGCGGCCAGAACGTACGCTCCATCCCCGCAAGTCTGAAATCCGGGCGGCATACTCTTGAGATCCGCGCGCTTGACGACAATATAGTTGTCGACCAATGGATGTGGGACGACAAGCCCTCGCGCCGCTTCTATCTTTTCCCTAATCCCGAATGACCCGGAAGGCCGGTAAGTCATGTTAGCCCAATCAGCCCAATCAGCCAATCAGCCCGATCGGGCTGATTGGCTGATTGGCTGGAGAGTGCTTATTTCAGTTTCAGCATGCGCCCGATCTGCAGCGGTTCGTTGTCTTTTATCATGTTGAGCTGGCATAGGCGGGTCACGCTTATGCCGGCTCGGCGTGCCACGCTTTTGGCCGTGTCTCCCTGCCTCACTATATATGTACGCTTGCCGGAGATGTTTTTCGACGAGTGTGCGGATGCAGTGTTGTCGGTGAGTGACGGGGTCTGCCGGCGGTAGCGGCCATAGAAATCGAATATCAGAGTGGGATCTACCGCCACGCCTCCGAGCCTTGCCTCGAAGTGGAGGTGGGGGCCGGTGGAGTTGCCTGTGTTTCCGCCGATGCCGATTGGTCTCCCTTTCTCCACGTGCTGCCCTTGTCCGACAAGAGCATACTGGAGATGTCCGTAGAGAGTCTCCATGCCGTCAGGATGTGTCATCACTACATAATTTCCATACCCTTTGTGGTCGTAAGATACCATTTGCACGGTGCCGCTCACGGCGGCTCTCACCGTGTCGCCCACATGAAGCCGCAGGTCGACTCCGTGGTGCATACGTTGGAACTGCGGACGCCATCCGAACCTCGATGTTATCGCGCCCGGCACCGGGCGGTAGAAATCGCCGCGTCCGAGGGTGGGGGAGTCGGATATGTAGTCGTAGGCCGGTTGCAGACCATGGTTGCCGCGCTCCGTGTATGACAGGGCACTGAGAAGAAAATCGAGCTGCGATCTTACGGTCATGGCTTCGTAGATGCCGTCGAGCATGTCGATATCCGTCTCCTTCTCATGCGGCACATATCGGGGCATGGTGTCGAGCCTTGCGGTAAGGATATCAGTGGCCGGACTTACTTCATGGCGTGTATTGGCCACAGCCGCCACAAGATCCGACAGATCGTCGGCCCTCATGGCGGTTGGCAATGCGGCGGCAGAGAGTGCCGCCGCAAGTATGACGTGTGTTATCTTCAAATCAAGCCTGCTTGTTTTCAAGTTTCTTCTGTCGCATCTCATCCATCAGGGGTTTGCCATAGAGTATCCATGCCGAGCAAGCCACGAATGCGAGGAACACGAAACCTACCAGAATCATAGGCTTCTTTGGAGACGCCGGACGCACCGGCACCGAGGCCGGGGTCAGAGTAGTATAGACAGGAGTGTTTTCCTGCACCTTTGCCTTGGCCATCTGCACCTGCTGGGCAGTCTGGTTGTAGAGATTGAATGCCAAAGTGGCCTCGTTCTCAAGACGCTCCTTGGTGGTCTGTGCGGAATAGAGCACGAGACCCTGGTTGCGGTCCTGATAGTCGGCATATTTCTGCTGGGCCTTGTAGTAGTTGGTCTTAGCCTCCTCGTTGAGAAGTTCGGCATATTCGAGATCCTTTCGGGCCTTGTTGGTTCGGTAGTCAGTGATGTATTCCTGCAGGCGATACACCACAGTGTCGGCAAGAGTGGCCGAGATCATGGGATCCTGCATCGATACCGATATGGTGATCACCGAAGTCTTCGTGTCCACAGTAGCCGAGATGCGCTTGCTCAGAGCCTGCACCACTTTGAACTCGCCCTGAGTGAGATGGAACGAATCAGGCTGTTTCTTCACGTCGTCTTCGTCATCGCCGCCGCTGAGCATTCCGATGAGTTTGAAGGGAAGTCCCAGCACGGCCGACCACCACGGAGAGCGGATGTCATCCTCGATATATTGTCTTACGGTTGTCTTTCCGGTGCCGTCGATGTTCTCCACCGGCACATTGAAAAGGCCCACCAGGAATGGAGTCGATTCCACTACGTCGGGGTAGAGTTGTGGGTTGACGGCGTCGGTGCCGTTCTGTCCGGAGCCTCCGATGCCGACCATCGCCGCCATTGCGCCGAGGCTTCCGTTTAGCTTCTGGTTGCCTGCCACCTCCGGCACGAGTTTCACCGAGGTGTCATATTCCTTCGGTATGCTGAAGGCCACCACGAGGCCGACCACGGCCCCAATGGCACACCATATCGCTATTTTCCTGCGCTGCTGCCACAGTTTCATGGCGAGCTCAAGAAGGTCGATCTCCTGCTCTTCCTCTTCTGGCGATACATCAGACATTCTGCCTTCGGCATTTGTGGTGCGGAGTTCTATATCGTCTTCTTTCGAAGTTCTTTCGTCGTAGCTCATTGTTGTCTCTGATTGATTGTTGTGTCGGGGAATTACGTAAGTTGGTTGTCCTTATTTTGTGAGGGCCACCACGGTAGCGGCAAGAGTGGCGAGCGATCCGAGAGTGGACGTGATCTGGAATATCGGGGTCCAGTCAAATTTCTTGCCGGATTTGGTCGGGACCACGATATGGCATCCCGGTTCGATCTTGGTGCTTCCTTTGCCCTTGGCAACCGAGCCGTTCATGTAAATCACGAACGCCTTGCTCTTGATGGCTTCCTCGCCATAGCCGCCGGCCTGCTCCACGTAGTATTTAAGGTTCTTGCCCGGCACGTAGGTCACGGTGTTGGGGAAGAGGACTTCGCCCGAGATCTGGACTGTGCTCTGCTGTTCGGGCACTATCAGCTGGTCGCCGTCTTTGAGCACGAAGTCGTAGGTGCTTCCGGGGTTGGCCAGAGCCTGCTCAAGATCTATTCCGACGTTGTAGAAATCCTCATTCTCGAGTTTCTCAAGCTGTATGGAGTCCTGCTTCTGCTGTATGGCGAGAAGCTGGGCGTCTTTGATTTCTTTCTGTACGTTCTTGGTGGCGTTTTTCAATGCCTCTATCTGCTGGGCTTTCTGCTCATCGCTCATCCTGCGTTTCAGATATGCGCCCTTCGCGTATGCGCCGTCAATGAGTCCGCCGGCACGGTTGATGACTTCTGACACTCTTTCGTTTCTCGACTGCAGGGTGTACTGGCCGGGGAAGAGCACCTGTCCATCCACTCTCATGAATTCCTGTTTCTGATATGTGGGGCTTTTGCGTATGTGCACCACGTCGTATGGTTTGAGAGTGAAATTCCTGTAGCGGGGATCTGCGTCATCGCCTATTGCGAAACTATAAGTCTGGGCTATCTGTGATGCTGTCT
>USNC01000198.1 GCA_900555915.1 uncultured Porphyromonadaceae bacterium
GAAATTTTTACGAACTTTGCAACCTATAATTCCAACCTTCAATTTTACTAAAATCAAATGTCAGACCAGAAAAGCTACACCAACGAAGAGGCATATGAGGGCGCGCTCGAATATTTCGGAGGCGACGAACTTGCAGCTCGCGTTTGGGCAAGCAAATACGCATTGAAAGATTCATTCGGCAATCTTTATGAAAGGACTCCTGACGACATGCACCACCGCATAGCGTCGGAGATAGCAAGGATCGAGAGCAAGTATCCCAACGGCATGTCGGAAGAGGAAGTGTTCGAGCTCATCAGGGATTTCCGCTACATTGTGCCGCAGGGAAGCCCCATGGCCGGCATAGGCAACAACTATCAGGTGGGTTCCCTCTCAAACTGCTTCGTCATCGGCCTCGACCGTCATCCCGACTCCTACGGCGGCATCATACGCGAGGACGAGGAGCAGGTGCAGCTTATGAAACGCCGCGGCGGCGTAGGTCACGACCTGAGCCATCTGCGTCCGAAAGGGACACCGGTGAAGAATTCCGCCATCACGTCGACGGGGCTCGTGCCTTTCATGGAGCGCTACAGCAACTCCACGCGCGAGGTGGCGCAAGACGGACGCCGCGGCGCCCTGATGCTGACCGTCAGCAGCCGCCATCCGGATGCGGAGGCTTTTATCGACGCCAAGATGGAACTCGGCAAGGTGACCGGAGCAAACGTCTCTGTAAGAATCGACGACGACTTCATGAAAGCAGCCGAAAGCGGCTCTCCCTACATGCAGAAATTCCCTGTAGGGAGCGACGATCCTCTGGTGACTCAGGAAGTCAATGCCAAGGCCATATGGAAAAAGATAGTGCACAACGCATGGAAAAGCGCCGAACCGGGGGTGCTCTTCTGGGACACCATAGTGCGTGAGAGCGTGCCTGACTGCTACGCCGACCTCGGATTCGAGACCATCTCGACAAACCCCTGCGGCGAAATCCCCCTCTGCCCCTATGACAGCTGCCGCCTGACAGCCATCAACCTCTACAGCTATGTGAAAGATCCGTTCACACCGCAGGCCGAGTTCGACTTCGAACTCTTCCGCAACCACGTGGGCAAGGCTCAGCGCATCATGGACGACATCATCGATCTCGAGATGGAGAAAATAGCACTCATCATATCCAAGATCAAGGATGATCCGGAGACTGATGAAGTGAAGTCTACCGAACTTCACCTCTGGGAAAAGATACGCGACAAAACTCTGCTCGGACGCCGCACCGGATGCGGCACCACCGCCGAAGGCGACATGCTCGCGGCTCTCGGACTCCGCTACGGCACTCCCGAGGCCACCGCATTCTCGACCGAAGTGCACAAACAGCTTGCCCTGGCCTACTATTCGGCGTCGGTGACAGCGGCTGAAGAGAGGGGGGCGTTTGAGATCTATGATGCCGAACGTGAAAAAAACAATCCTTTCATACTGAGACTTAAGGAAGCGGATCCTGAACTCTATGAAAGGATGGTGAAGCATGGCCGCCGCAACATAGCCTGCCTCACCATCGCCCCCACCGGCACCACAAGCCTTATGACCAGGACGTCGTCGGGACTCGAACCGGTGTTCCTGCCCGTCTACAGACGCAGGCGCAAGATTGTGCCGGGCGACGAGAATGTCACCGTAGATTTTGTAGATGAGGTAGGTGACGCATTCGAGGAGTTTCTCGTATATCATCCGAAATTCGTAGACTGGATGCGTATGCAGGGAATAGAGCCGAAGAAAAACATGAGCCAGGAGGAAGTGGACGAACTGGTGAAGAAATCGCCCTACTACAAAGCCACTGCCAACGACATAGACTGGATGGAGAAAGTGAGAATGCAGGGAGCGGTACAGAAATGGGTGGACCATTCCATCTCGGTCACCATCAATCTCCCCGCCGACATATCGGAAGATCTCGTGGGAGAACTCTACATGCAGGCCTGGAAGGCTGGATGCAAGGGATGCACCGTATATCGCGACGGCTCGCGCAACAACGTGCTCGAGGCGGTCAAAAAGAAGAAGGAACCCAAACAGGAGCTCATACATACGCCCGACCATGTCACCAAGCGTCCGAAGGAACTTGAGGCTGACGTAGTTAGATTTCAGAACAACAAAGAGAAATGGATAGCGTTTGTGGGTCTGGCAGACGGCAAACCGTATGAGATCTTCACCGGTCTGGTAGATGATGAGGACGGCATCTTCTGCCCCAAGAGCGTAAGCCACGGCAAAATCATAAAGGAGATTCTGCCCGACGGCGTGAAACGCTACGACTTCCAGTTTATCAACAAACGCGGATATAAGACCACGATAGAGGGACTGAGCGAGAAGTTCAAACCCGAGTTCTGGAACTATGCCAAACTCATCTCGGGTGTGCTCCGCTATGGAATGCCAATTGACCAGGTGATAAAACTCGTGCAGGGACTCGAATTGGACTCCAACAGCATCAACACTTGGAAAAACGGGGTGGAACGCGCGCTCAAGAAATATATTCCCAACGGAACCGCCGGAAGCGGCAAGTGTCCGAACTGCGGAGCAGAGACGCTCGTGTATCAGGAGGGATGTCTGATTTGCACCACATGCGGCAACTCAAGGTGCGGATAAAAACGAAAGGATATCTCAAAGTGTTATAAGTTAAGAGAGTTGTGCCGCAGGCATCCTGCGGCATAACTCTACTTTAGAACCCGAAAACATGAAAACCTTAAAGATATGAGAATCAGAATTCATCTCGACTACCACACTGAGTGGGGTGAAGCCGTCTATATAAGCGGGAACATTCCAGAACTTGGATCGGGCGACAAGCACGAGGCGCCTGTGATGGAGATGACTGCACCCGATGTATGGGCGATCAATCTCGAGTTGCCGGACTGCACTAAGAATTTCAACTATTGTTTCCTGGTCAAGGCAGAGGGACGCGAATGGCGTGAGGAGTGGGGCGCTCCCCACAGGTTTGATTCAGGACACGGCATAGCATATCATGACATACACGCCTACTGGCAGGATGTTCCGACCGATAAGCCGTATTACAGTTCGGCTTTCGTGGAAGGTATGCTCAACCGCAATTACCGCGACCAGAATCTCGCCAGACGCAGCGGAACCACCGTATTCAGGGTGCTCGCACCGATGGTAATGCCCGACGAGGTGCTGGCGGTGAGCGGAGAGCACCGGATTCTCGGGGCGTGGAACCCGGCCAAGGCCCTCATCATGAACGACGCGCACTACCCTGTGTGGGAGGCCGCCGTAGACATGGACGGAGTGACGCTGCCGATGGAATATAAATTTGTGATTCTCGACAAAAAGACTCTTGAGGTTAAAGACTGGGAGGCCCGCTCCAACCGGCGTCTTGATTTCTTCCCTGCGGAACGCGACAGCGTGCTTGTCTTCGACGGCATACGGCTGGAAAATCCGAGAAAGACATGGAAAGGGTCAGGCACGGCGATTCCCGTGTTCTCGCTCCGCACTTCAGAAGATGAGGGCGTGGGAGACTTCCACGACATAAAGAAAATGGTAGACTGGTGTGTGGCCACCGGGCAGAAGATACTTCAGGTGCTTCCCATCAACGACACTACCAAAACGGGAACTTGGACTGATTCCTACCCTTACAGCGCCAACTCCACGTTCGCTCTTCACCCAATGTATCTGCGGCTGCAGGCCGCCGGCCATCTCAAAGACAAGGCCCGCAGGGAAGAATACAGAAAGGAGTTTGACAATCTCAATCTTCTGCCGCAGATAGACTATGAGAAGGTCAACGACCTTAAGCTTCGGTACCTTCGCGAGCTCTATTCCGAGCAGGGCGACACGGTGGCGCATACTGAAACATACAAAGAATTCGTAAAGAAGAATGAATACTGGCTGCGCAGTTACGCGGCATGGTCTGCACCTGTCTCTTATACACATCTCCGAGCCCACGAGACACTGAGCGATCTCG
>USNC01000199.1 GCA_900555915.1 uncultured Porphyromonadaceae bacterium
TGTATAAGAGACAGAGAAATGCCAGACCGCGCGATGCTTCTGAATGCGATTGACTATTCCAAAGTCAACATCATAGCGATGCTCATAGACCTCAACACCGGGAAGATCATCAATGCCGCAAAGGCAAACGTAACCGACGATTCCAATGTATGCCTCATGAATGGAGATGACCACGAAAAAGAAATGATATACGATCTCTGCGGGCTTCAACGCAATCACATCACATCTAAAGGAATTTACTTTTTGAAGAGCAAAAACGGCCTGAAGAAAATCATAAGATAATTCAAACTACGCAGGCTCAACTGTGGATTCTTCCTGAGGAAAAATACGCCGAAAAGATGACGGAAGATTAACGAAAAGAGTCTTGGGGTTAACACTTCATATTGATTTTTTTTAATTCGTAAATAAGTTTAAACAACTTCAATATAAGGTTCAAGATGCGAAACTTGAGTAAGATAATATATATGCCGTAAGGCCAAGCTGCAAGTAGAGTTAGAAATATTTTATGGCATTTTCAGGCATTGCCTAAACAAAAAAGTCCTGTAAGTTAGTTACTTACAGGACTTTTGTCTGCCTTTTGGCGGAGAGAGAGGGATTCGAACCCCCGGAGGTGTTACCCTCAACGGTTTTCAAGACCGCCGCAATCGACCACTCTGCCATCTCTCCGGAAAAAATTTCCACATTTTCAACTGACACACTTTCCGGTGTGGTCTCTACTGCGGAGTGAGCGAGATTCGAACTCGCGGTACGCTTTTGGCGCACACACGCTTTCCAGGCGTGCCTCTTCAGCCACTCGAGCATCACTCCATGTCTTTGCAATCGCGTTTTCGCTTTTGCGACTGCAAAGTTAATCATTATTTTCGGATTGGCCAAATCATAATCTCTTTTTTTTCAAAAAAAATTCCGATTTGAATTATTTTTGTCTATGAAGGCCATTGCGCCGGCGGACGCCGTGCAGACGGCATCCGCCAGCATGGGTATATCACTGTTTGTTGGCTTTCACGATGGAGCAACCGTTGAAACTTACCGACTTGCCGTCTATCTTATAAGTTATCGACACCTCGGTAAGATCCTTGCTTGTCAGCATGAGCGAGAAGTCTGTCGCTTTATATTTGTCAGAATCCACAAGCGCTGCCGTGCCCTTGTCGTTTTTACCGAGCACACGTGTCTTCGGAGCATCGGCTGCGAGGAAGTAGCCGTCATGGTTGAAACTGATGGGTATGTTCTCCATGACGATCGCCTTCGGTATGTCGGTTTCCTTGTCTCCAACCGAATATTCAGGATAATATACGGCCACTCTGGCTGTTTTTTTCTCGAAGTTCAGCTCCACCCGATATGCCGTGCTGCTTGTGGTGAAACTGTTGCCGGAATCGACGGCGTAGGTCTTGCCGACATAGAAACTCATCGGCCAGAAAGTCTGCACATGGTAACGGCTGTTCAGATCATAGCCCATCACCAGCCTCATGCCGGGAGCGCCGGTGACCGTCTCGAACTCGGGAATAGGGAGATTGTTGACGTAATACACTCCGGGGGTGAAGAGGGCGTCAAGATTGCTCACATCAACCGTCTTGCCCACTTTGCCTTTTCGCCCGAACATGCCCATCTCTACATAGGGCCCGCCCCCTTCAGCCACGAGGTATGCGGTGCGGAGGGCCATGGTGTCGGTCTCAAACGAGATCTTCTGGCTGTCGATGACAAGATCGGAAGCCACCACATCGGCGCATTCCTTACTCCAGTTGAGGGTGACGCCATATAGAGCCGACGAAGCCTGAGCCGGCTCGGAGGGGTTGTCGAGATCAGTGATGAGATTGTATTCACCGAAATTGATGGTGGAATACGAATCCTTGGTGTTCGTACTGCACGAGGAGAGGATGATGGCAGCGGCGGCCATCGGCAATAAAACTTTTTTCATTCCTTATATACAAAAATTAAGTTAGTCTGGACGGACCTCCCACAGGCTGAGTCAAGGCCGGCCATTGTTACGGATTATTCAAACGAACCACAAAATTAGTAAAAAAAACGCGACCTACACCATCCTTTATGATTATTTAAGGAATATTTGCGCAGCCGCATCGGCGATAAGTCAAAATAAAGCATTAATTTTGCAACTTCAACATCTAAAACATCAAAGCAACGCAATCTCAATATGAAATCGCTCAAAGAACTGTTCAAGATAGGCACAGGCCCCTCCTCTTCCCACACCATGGGGCCACGCAAGGCCGCAGAATTATACCGCGACTCCCACAAAGAAGCTGTCAGCTTCGAGGTGACACTCTTCGGAAGCCTCGCGGCCACCGGCAAGGGACATATGACAGACCTCGCCATCATCGACGAGTTTTCAAAAGCAGACAAAAAGGTAGATATAATCTGGAAACCGGACGTATTCCTCGACTATCACCCCAACGGCATGACTTTCAAATGCGTCGACAAAGATGGCGTCAGATCGGACGAATGGACGGTGTTCAGCGTGGGCGGCGGAGCTCTTGAAGAGCCAGGCAAGCCCCTCACCAAGTCGGGCGACATCTACAATCTCAACACGATCAGCGAGATAATGGCCTATTGCGAACACACCGGGCATACATATTGGGAATATGTGGAGCAATGCGAAGGGCCGGAGATATGGGAGAATCTCGCGGAAGTGTGGCGCGTGATGAAGGAATCGGTGGAGAGGGGACTTAACCATGAGGGGCGTCTTCCCGGTCCGCTCAACCTTCAGCGTAAAGCCTGCTCATATTTCGTGAAGGCGGGCGGCTACAAGGACAATCTGAAAAGCAGGGGGCGCGTGTTCGCCTACGCGCTTGCCGTGAGTGAGGAGAACGCGTCGGGCGGCAAGATCGTGACAGCCCCGACATGCGGTTCAAGCGGTGTCATACCCGGAGTGCTCTACCACCTTTGGGAAAGCCGCCGTTTTCACGAATCGCAGATGCTCCACGCGCTTGCCACCGCCGGACTCTTCGGCAATGTAGTGAAGCACAACGCCTCCATCTCAGGCGCGGACGTGGGTTGCCAGGGAGAGGTTGGAGTGGCCTGCGCCATGGCAGCAGCCGCTGCCACCCAATTGTTCGGAGGAAGCCCGGCCCAGATTGAATACGCGGCCGAGATGGGTCTCGAACATCACCTCGGCATGACTTGCGACCCGGTGTGCGGACTCGTACAGATACCATGCATCGAACGCAACGCGTATGCTGCTGCCCGCGCTCTTGACGCCAATGTCTACGCATCGTTTACGGATGGCGGACACCGCGTGTCGTTTGACAAACTGGTGACTGTGATGAAGGAGACCGGCCATGACCTCCCCTCGCTCTACAAAGAGACAGGCACCGGAGGTCTGGCCAAGGATTATGAGCAGATGCTGCGGAATTAACGCCACTTCCGCTTTGCGGAAATTACGGGTTAGGGCTTATGGTTAAGGTGGGGCGTCGAAAAGACCCAAGGGGCTTTTTTTTACACTTAAAGGCTGTAGACAACCTGTAGATAACATTTATAACTTTAACATAAATAGGAATATGCATGGAGACGTTTGATGTGCATGTGTTAGGGTGCGGGAGCGCCAAGCCGTCGCCGGCCCACAATCCGTCGTCGACGGTGGTCAATTTCCGCGACAATCTGTTCATGGTGGATTGCGGTGAGGGCGCGCAGAAGGAATTCCAGCGGCAACGACTCAAGTTCTCGCGTCTCAACCATATTTTCCTCACCCATCTTCACGGCGACCACGTATTCGGTTTGCCGGGACTGATCGGCACGATGGCTCTGTCAGGGCTGGAGGGCGACATCACCGTCCACACCTTCGCCGACGGAGTGAAGATACTCGGCGAGATATTCGACTATTTCAACCGAGGGCTGCCGATCGACGTGAAATTCAATGTCTGTCTCTTATACACATCTGACGCTGCCGACGATCTTACGCGTGTAGA
>USNC01000200.1 GCA_900555915.1 uncultured Porphyromonadaceae bacterium
TCGGCAGCGTCAGATGTGTATAAGAGACAGGCTGTTGCGGATGGCGAAACGTTCCCCGGCCTGCCCGTGAAGGAAGATGCCGCCGGAAGTGGCCCCATAGCCGATGACGTTTCCGGCGATGACGTTGTCTGACGGTACGTAGGAGATATGATCCGGGGGGCGCACGATGATTTTGCCGCCGGACAAGCCCTTCCCGACAAAGTCATTCGCCTCCCCGACAAGTTCAAAGGTGACGCCAGGCGCCAGAAAAGCCCCGAAGCTTTGCCCCGCGCATCCGGTAAAGTGCACCGTAAGCGTATCTTCCGCCAGGCCGCGCGGCCCGAATTTCATCACCAGCTCACCGGAAAGTTCCGTCCCCACCGTCCGGTCCACATTGCGGACGTCTCGGCAGAGTTCCGTCTTTTCCCCCTTTTCCAGCAGGGGCTTCAATGCCGGCAGCAGATGGCGGCGGTCGTGGATGTTGAAGTTTATGCCGTGCATCGAGCATCCGATCTCTTTGTTCTGGAGTATTCTTTCGGCTCCATTCCCAAACGGAATGATGCTTACCCCTTCGGCGCCTACCGGCACTGACTGTGCGAGACGGTTCATGTCGTCATAGCTCATACCCTCCTGCGCGATGTTGCGTTTCATCCAGCTGTTGAGGATGCCGGTGCCGTTGATGCAGGTGAGGACGCCGATCCTGGGTGCCTCCGCCGTATGATTCACGTGCGCGAAGCAGTTCACTCGCGATTTGGGATCGCAGTCCACTTTGCCGTTGATGGCATACACCACTCCCGACGTGCCTGCTGTGGCGGCTATTTCTCCCGGATTGAATACAGTGAGACTGAGCGCATTGTTTGGCTGGTCGCCGGCGCGGTATGTGACTGGAGTGCCGGCTGCAAGTCCGAGTTCGGCTGCCGCCGATTCGGTCAGTTCACCCTGATTGCTGAATGTGGGGCGAACTTCCGGAAGTATCGACATGTCGAAACCGAAATAGTCCATAAGGAACTTGGCTGGGGCGTTTTCCTTGAAATCCCAGAGCACATAGTTCGACAACCCTTCCGGTGTGGTGCAGATCACGCCTGTCATCTTCATTGCGATGTAGTCGGCGGGAAGCATCACCTTATATATCTTTTCAAACACCTCAGGCTCGTTTTCTTTCACCCATGCCAGCTTGGCGGCCGTGAAGTTGCCTGGGGAGTTGAGCAGATGCGACAGGCAGAGGTCGGCTCCAAGGGCATTGAAGGCCTTCTCGCCGTAGGGGACTGCCCTTGAGTCGCACCATATGATGGCGTTGCGCAGAAGTTTGCCCTCCTTGTCGATGCATACGAGTCCGTGCATCTGGAAAGAGAAACCGATCGCTTTGATATCTTTAGGGTTCACCTTCGATATGCTCAGAACGCTCGCGGTGACATCTTTGAGATATTGCCACCAGTTTTCCGGATTCTGCTCTGCCCATCCCTGATGAAGAGCCTTGATAGGGGCCTCAACCTTCGGGAAGAAGTCTGTGGCGACGCATCTGCCGCTTTCTGAGTCAACGATGCTTGCCTTTACCGAGGAGGTGCCTATGTCGTAACCTAATAAATACATTTTATTTGTTTTTATGGTATGAAAATTCTGTTAGTCAGTTTGGTTTTGATTGGCATCGGGCTATATGCCCGATTCAATCTACAAAATTAACTAATTTATTGTATCTGCCAAAATTTTTCTTGATTTTCTTTCATGAAAAATTCAGAAGCCGCTGTCCGCACAGCGCGGACAGCGGCTTGGATCATCAGAATCTGACTACTGTGAATGAATATCCCGGCACTGTCAATCGGCCGTCAACATCAATTTCAGATACTGCTGGAGCCGCGTCTGTCTGGCGCGGAGTGCCGGTAAGCACGGTCATGTCTGCCTTGCCGGAAGGATAACCCGTAAGGTTGACGCTGATCTCCACCGGAAGCATGTTGGCGATTCTCAGGATGGTGTCGCCGGTGGCTTCGTCTGTCACGGTTGAGATACCGAAGCGGTTGGTGATGTCGTCGCGCGTCACGTTCGCGCCTGTGGAGTCGGTGAGTGTCACTGTGGCAGGCACATAAGTGTTGCCGGCATTCGCTCCATACATCTGCTGCACGTAATAGTCGGGCGAGAGATGTATGCTTTCATTGTCGAAATATATCAGGTCAGGCCTCCACTGTGTCCTTCCTTTTTTCGACAGAAGAGGGGCATACGATGTCATCGGCACTACATCGGCGTTTCTCTCCACGTCTGTCAGATACAGTCCTATCGAGAGCGCGCACTCGAGGTTTGATTCCCGGCCGGGATAATGCGATGCGTATTCGCCAAGATATACTTTGGGACCTTTCCTGTCGTAATTGTCGTAGAAGTCGCGGTGGTTCACAAACCAACCCGGGGCTACATAATAATGTTCGTCCACCACAGGCACTTTTTCCTCGCGTGCGAATCTCCAGCCTTCCTCATAGTCGGAACCCTCGAAGAAGGGACCGACGGTGCCTACCACCGTTATGTCGGGATATTTCTCGTTGACCGCATCGCGTATCATCTTGAATCTGCTCTTGAATGTCTCGCTTATGAGGTCTTCGTTGCCGATGCCGAGATACTTCATGTTAAACGGTTCGGGATGGCCGGCTTCCGCCCTTACCTTGCCCCATTCTGAATCTGCCGGACCGTTGGCATACTCCACAAGGTCGAGGATGTCCTGTATGTAGGCCGGCATGTCTTCCATCGGTATGCCACCCTGCTGGCCGTTTGAGGTGAGTTCGTCGTGGCTGTAGCGGCATTGCCGGGATGAGTTCTGGCAGGGCACTCCGGCGGCGAGCACAGGAAGCGGTTCCATTTCCAGGTCTTCGCAGAATCTGAAATATTCGTAAAAACCGAGGCCGCGCGTCTGATGATAGTTCCATATGTTGCGCATGGGCCTCCGGGCCTCGAGCGGACCTACCGAGCCTTTCCAGTCATATATGTTGTCGATGCCGTTGCCATGGCTCACGCATCCTCCCGGAAAACGCATGAATTTCGGATGCAGGTCGGCGAGCGTGCGGGCAAGGTCGTCCCGCATACCGTTGGCATGACCCTTGAAGGTCTTTTCCGGGAAAAGAGATATCATGTCGAGATCTACCGATGAGTTCTTTGGCAGTTCTATTTTGAGTATGCCGTCGCCGCATGCGCCCTTCGCTGTCAATGTGGCCGACAGTTTGCTCCATCCGGTGCCGCCGGGAACTGTTATCTTGCCCTGGGCGATCGTCTTTCCTCCCTTGTCGGTCAGCAGTATCTTCAGATCTGTCTTTTTCCCGGTGCGCGCGAATACGTTGAGCAGATATTTATCCCCTTTTTTCAATGTTATTCCGTCAAAACCCTCATTCGATAGTGTTCCGGCCTCTTTGCCGGTGCTGAGCCTTGCGTAGTGGGGATTGTTGGCATGTATAGGATCCTTGGTGTCGATCTCCAGGCGTGCGCCTCCATCCACGGCCCAATAACTCGACGGCCTCCATTCTTTCCGGTCGTCGGAAGAATACTCGAAGTCTCTGTTCTGCACAAGTTCGGCATATAGCCCGCCGTCGGCGCCGTAGTTGATATCCTCGAAGAATATACCTATGAATTTATCGCTTATGGGCTTTGCCGCGTCTTTAAGAAGTGTGACGTCGGCTGTAAGTGGCTTGAGATCTTTGAAGCGCCATGGATCCTGGTCCATTCGCTCGTCGTCGCGGGTGGCATTGATGTTGCGGTAATGGATATAGCCGCCGAGACGGTCGATAAAATCTGAATCCATGGTGAGTACCGTGCCTTTGACAGTGCCGTCCACTCCTTTCACTTTTTCTTCGGAAACAGCCGCGAAGTCAAGAGAGGAGGGGAGTTCCTGCATGAAGCCGGAGTCCGACCTGTCTCTTATACACATCTGACGCTGCC
>USNC01000201.1 GCA_900555915.1 uncultured Porphyromonadaceae bacterium
AGATCGCTCAGTGTCTCGTGGGCTCGGAGATGTGTATAAGAGACAGGCATTAACCATTGCTGCCTATAGCACTAATTATTGGAGCAACAAATAGGTAATTACAATTTCATTATCAACGTCTGATTCATTGAAAAGTAAACCTGAAAGTCATATGCGCAGCTTACTGGTGATAATGCTTTCTGTACTGCCATTTATTTCGTTAGCGGAAGAGACATATCCAACAAAAAAAAGCAACAGAATTGAATGGTTTCTTTCGCCACGACTAAATTTGAATATCACAGGCAATTGGAAATCTTTACGTCCTATTGACAACCTTGAAATGAGTTATGGAGGTGGAATCGGAGCCGGTTTCAGACTAAATTTGAAATCCGACTTGTTTATCGACACTGATGTCTCAATCTGTTACGACAACATATCAATATCTGAGCCAAATGTTTTTTCCGGTACGTTGAATGCTAATTGTTGGACATTACCGATACACATTTCTTTAGGCTATCCCTTTAAAATTGACGAGGAGATAGATATTCTACCTTTGGCAAGCATTGGATCATACTATTGTTTAAGCAACAAGATTGACTCATACAATGACAGCAAGTTAGCTGATTTAAAATGGAATCGCCTCAACTTATCCTGGGGTATAGGGTGTGCTCTCGGCTTTTTCTCCAAATATGAGATTGACATTATAGGATATTTCGGATTGTCCAGATTAATAAATAAAAATTTGAATCCGGACATCTATGACAACAAAGTTCGACTGAGCTTTAAATATTTCTTCTATATGTAAGCCCCATATCATAAAATTTATGAAATTACCGAATAATTTGTCTGAAAGTCAGCGGTCATCCGAAAGTTTTCCCGGATGACCGCATGCATATTACGCTTTTATTGGGGGTTCTTTTTACGGACAAGAGATCTGTCTTACCGCTGCCAAATGCCGCTGTCAGGCGCCTTCGATGCCGAACGCCTTTCTGATTTCCGGCACGGCATCAAGTTTTTCCCATGAGAAAAGTTCCACTTCCTTCTCTATTGGCTGCGCATCATAGCGGGAATGAAACACCCGCTTTACTTTCTGAGGTTTGCGACCCACGTGGCCATAAGCGGCTGTGGCGAGATATATCGGTTGGCGAAGGTCGAAGCGGCGCTCTATGGCGAGAGGTCGCATGTCGAAAAGGCCGTTGACCACTTCTGCTATGGCAGAGTCGGACAAGCCCACCTTTGCGCGTCCGAATGTGTTGACACACAGACTGACCGGCTTGGCCTCGCCGATGGCGTATGCCACCTGTACCAAAGCCTCGTCGGTGACTCCGGCCGCTACCAGATTCTTCGCTATGTGGCGGCAGGCGTATGCGGCGCTGCGGTCTACTTTCGACGGATCTTTGCCGGAGAAAGCGCCGCCGCCGTGCGCTCCGCGTCCGCCGTAGGTGTCTACGATTATCTTACGCCCTGTCAGGCCTGCGTCGGCGTGCGGACCGCCGAGCACGAATTTGCCGGTCGGGTTCACGTGAAGTATCATATCGCTGTCGAAAAGCGCGCGTGTCTCCTCCGGAAGTTTTGCCAGCACGCGGGGTATGAGCACTTCCTTCACGTCTTTTCTGATCGTGGCGAGCATTTCTTTCTCGGCCGCCTTCATCGCTTCCGGGGTGTCGCCGACAGGCGCAACAAACTCATCGTGCTGCGTCGAGATCACGAGGGCGTGTATGCGCAGCGGCTTGTTGTCGTCGCTGTATTCCACTGTCACCTGGCTCTTGGAGTCGGGACGAAGATATGTCACCTCCTTGCCCTTGCGCAGATATGTCATATGCTTGCCCTCGCGGCGGATGTCGGCCAGTTCGCTGACAAACATATGGGCGAGATCAAGGGTAAGGGGCATGAGATTTTCGGTTTCATTCACGGCATAGCCGAACATCATGCCCTGGTCGCCGGCTCCCTGCTCCTCGGCCACCTCGCGGTTGACGCCCTGCGCTATGTCGGGACTTTGCTCATGAATGGCATTGAGGATGCCGCAGCTGTCGCCGTCGAAGCGGTAGGCTCCGCGGTTGTAGCCTATGCGGTCTATGACGCTTCTGACCACGGAATGGATATCTACATAGGCCTCCGATGTCACCTCTCCGGCTATCACCACCTGGCCGGTAGTGACGAGTGTCTCTATTCCGGTATGGCTTTTTGGGTCGCGTGCGAGAAACTCATCGAGAAGAGCGTCTGAAATCTGGTCAGCAATTTTATCGGGGTGTCCTTCCGACACACTTTCCGAAGTGAAAAGATAACTCATATCATGTATGGATTTAAACCTTGATATAAAAAATATAAAAAAAGACAGCATATCGGGCTTGCGCTCAAAATGCCGTACACATCAGGATTCCACACACATCATCCCTGCCTCTGGAACCATGCAGTTTTAGCATTTTTTTGAGTGGTTGCAAGCAGCCAAATTTTTCCACTGTCGTGTCCGCTTCCGCTTTCACGCTGCAAAATTACAAAAAAATTCCCGATCCGCCATAAAATCCTATAAAAAAATATCTTCCGCCTCCTCTCATGGAAGCAGAAGACTGTAGATTTCAGAGATTTTCAGGTGGAGATTGCCTGAGGCGCCCGCTTTTCTTCAGAGCCTCGTTGATGATCCACTGCAACTGTCCGTTGACCGAGCGGAATTCATCCGCCGCCCACCGCTCGATGGCCTCCATCGTGGCGGCGTCGACACGCAGCAGAAAACTTTTGGATGGTTTCTTCTCCGGCATATCACTGATATAGACTACCTGTGTTGAGCACCGGCTGTGCCGGTTCGTCGGCACAGAGCACCACCATAAGATTGCTGACCATAGCGGCGCGGCGCTCGTCGTCGAGTTCCACCACTCCTTCCTCCTTGAGCTGGTCGAGAGCCATCTTCACCATCGACACCGCGCCTTCCACTATTTTCTCACGGGCTGTGATTATAGCCGTGGCCTGCTGGCGCCGCAACATCACGGCGGCGATCTCCGGAGCATATGCCAGATAGTTGAGTCGCGCTTCCACTACCTCTATTCCCGCCATGGCGAGACGCTCGTTGATTTTCTCCTCAAGCAGTTCATTGATCTCGTCGCCGCCGCTGCGGAGTGTGATTTCCTCGCTTGTGTCGCCGCTCGTCTCGTCGTAGGCGTAATGACCGGTCACTTCGCGCAGCGCGGCATCACTCTGGATTCTCACGAAGGCATCGAGCGCCTTGTCGATATTCGCGCCGCCGAGCTGGGTCTGACCCTGCGCCGCCACAGGAGCGTCCACGTCAAACACTGTCTTATACGTGTCTCTGATTTTCCATACGAGCACCATTCCTATGAGCACCGGATTGCCAATCTTGTCGTTGACCTTGATCGGCTCCACATCCATGTTGCGCAGGCGCAGCGACAGTTTGCGGCGGCTCATGAAGGGATTGACCCAGTAGAAACCCGTCTGGCGGAATGTGCCGCGGTATTTGCCGAAGAATATCATCACCCTCGCCTGGTTGGGCTGCTGGATGAAAAAGCCGATGCAGAAGACCATGTCGGCAAGAATCAGAAGTCCGTCGGCTATTCCCAACACAACGCTTACGGCCGGGATGTCGAGTCTCTCATCAAGCATTATCGATGCCACCACCAGCGCCGGAACCAGCAGCATAAGCACAGCCAGCATCGTGAACCCGCTGATCACCATGCCTTTGTAGTCAAATTCCCTGTTGTTTGAATTTTCCATATTTCCCATGATATTATTTTGATATTGTTTTTACATCGCTAAGATATGAATAATTTCCAATCCCACAAAATTTTCCGACAAAAAAAATCACTATAACTTAATTCAAGTTTCGCAAGCTCAACTTGAAGTTTATGAGTTTATAAGTTTATAAGT
>USNC01000202.1 GCA_900555915.1 uncultured Porphyromonadaceae bacterium
GTAAGGTCGTCGGCAGCGTCAGATGTGTATAAGAGACAGGTCGGCAAGAGAGCGGGCAAGCTGGCGGTCGGCGTCGTCCGAAAGTCGCTCCACCTCCGCGTCTGTGGCCGACGGCTTCGCATACTTCAACTCAATAATATAGCAGTGGCGGGCCTCCGGAAAACGGCTGAGTTGCGGCAACATCAGGAAATCGCTGTAGCCGTAGCCCATCTCTATCTCAGGGCATAGCGTGTGGTAACTGCACATTGCGAGATATGCCTTAAAGAACCCCTGCAAGTTATGTTCTCCCTGTATGGCATCGCGTACAGACGACACCCGCTCAAACTCGTCGGCCAAATACAGCATCAGCGGCTCCCAGTCTCCGTCGAACGCAAAACCGCCAAACAATGTCTGCAATTTCCCTTCACTTAACGTGTGATATTTAGAATATATCTTCTTGACATATTCCCAATATTGGAGGCGAACGCTCTGGTTGGGGACGACCATTGTCTGAAGCACACCCCTTAAACTCTGCATCGAGAGCATTCCGTAGTAGAATACTAAAGAGAGGAATTTGTTTTCCTCGGTCACCGACAGCGCGGGGAAAGAAGTCTCCAGTTTCATCTTGACATACTCACGGTTGGCAATATCCATGATTACGCTTTCGCGGTTTTCTCGGCCAATGCCACGGTCGATGTCTATCAGTTGCTTCAGTTTGCTGTAGTCAGTACGAGTGTTGGGGTCGAGCATGTCAGCCGGGGCAGTGCCCTCATTTACGAGATGGTTGAGGTAGTACGTAGCCATAGTGCTGTTATAGACACTCTCCTTGCCGCAACATTCCTCTGAGAAACAATAGTTGTTGTACCACGGCCGCATCTCGTCAAGCACATCGTCGGCGGGTCGGGTTATTGCGCCATCTTTTATGTAGTAGTCAATCATCCGGCGCAACTCATCCTCGTTGAATCCGAGCATTGAATTAAACCGCCGGTTTTGCGATATGTTCAGACCGATGTTGTAGCCGCTGGTCAGGTCGTCCATAGTCACGGGCGACACTCCAATCATAATGATTCGCTCGAAATTAGGCTTGAGGATTTTGAAGAAGTCGCGGTAGAAACCTTCGGCGTGCGTCAATTTGTGAAACGCTTCCTTTCCATGACTGCCGAGAACTATGTTGGTGAAATTGTCATACTCGTCAATAATCAGATATAGCGGTATCCTGTATTCTTTAGCCGCCATTCCTATTATGCTTAGTTTCAACCCGGCCCGATTCGTTCGGAGCACAGCGTCTACTGTGCGTTGGCTGTATGACGCCTGATATTTGTCAATGAATTTGTCTATTGCCTCACAGCAGTAATTATTGAAGGTCTGCTCCAAACTGTCGAGAGGAGCGACAGCCTGCGAGAAGTCAAAGCGCAACACTTGAAAGCGGTTGGCGTTGCGCGTGGGATTTTGTCCGATCCAGAGATCGCCGAATAGTTCTTCGAAGCGGTCCTTGGCATATATGTCGTAGTAGTATTCGAGCATGTCGACGAAAAGACTCTTGCCGAAGCGGCGCGGACGCAGGAAGAAGATATAGCTCGCCACATCCTCAAGCGAGGGGATATACATCGACTTGTCGACGAAATAGTAATCATCGCGAATTATCCTCTCAAAACTGCTTATGCCATAGGGTATCTTCTTCATAACTCGAATATTTTTTACAAATTTACATAAAATAATTCACAGTTCTATACCGACAGGATAAAAAAATCAAGTTTCGCAGGCTCGACTTAAAGGTTCTGAGGTTATAAGGTTAGTTTGTTTGCGGCTCATGTAGGGGCTTGCGGAGCCTGATTGATTTTTTACTTCTATGTTTCTATTTTTTTTATTGAAATATGATTGGGGTCTGAGTGTTTTGTATTAATTTTGCGTTAAGAATTGGCAATCGCAATGAGGAAGATTTTCAAGCATTGCGCTCGCATCCCGTTTTTACTGTTATGACTGAACTTATTCTTTTGAATGTGTCGGGCGCCGACAAGAGCGGTATCACCGCCAGCCTGACCGAGATACTTGCCGAACACGACGCCAAGATTCTTGACATAGGCCAGGCCGACATACACCATACCCTTTCGCTCGGCATGCTGATCAAAACTGACAGCACCCGCAGCGGCGACATACTGAAGCAGTTGCTCTTCAAGACACGAGACCTCAATGTCCAGGTCAATTTCGACCTTGTCTCTGAAGAGGACTACAACGACTGGGTGGCCCGCCAGGGCAAGAACCGCTATATCGTCACTGTGCTGGGACGCGAGATCACTGCCCGTCAGCTGGCAGAGGTGACAAAGATCATCACTTTGCAGGGACTCAATATTGAGACGATCACCCGCCTTACAGGCCGTATGCCTCTCGACGAATCGCAGCAGCCTCTCACCAAGGGATGCGTAGAGATGTCGGTGCGCGGCAATGCCAACGACCTTGTGCAGATGCAGGCCGACTTCATGCGTCTGGCCGCCGAACTGAATTTCGACATATCGCTGCAGGAGGATACGATCTACCGCCGCTCCCGCCGTCTGGTATGCTTCGACATGGATTCCACCCTTATCAGGACGGAGGTGATCGACGAACTCGCCGACCGCGCCGATGTCGGCGATGAAGTGCGTGCCATCACCGAGTCTGCCATGCGCGGCGAAATAGATTTCTGCGAGAGTTTCAAGCGCCGCGTTTCCCTCCTCAAGGGTCTCGATGTCTCCGTGATGAAGGAGATCGCCGAGAATCTGCCCATTACGGAGGGTGTGGAGCGCATGATGAGCGTCCTTAAGATGTCCGGCTACAAGACGGCGATCCTCTCCGGCGGTTTCACTTACTTCGGAGAGTATCTCAAGCGTCGTTTCGGTTTTGACTACGTATACGCCAACGAACTGGAGATAGGGCCCGACGGCAAACTTACAGGACGCTATGTGGGCGACATCGTCGACGGCAACCGGAAGAAAGAACTCCTCAGGCTCATCGCGCAGGTAGAGAACATCAATATCGCGCAGACCATCGCCGTAGGCGACGGTGCCAACGACCTTCCGATGCTTTCCACCGCCGGCCTCGGTATAGCCTTCCATGCAAAACCGGCCGTGAAGGCTTCCGCCTCACAGAGCATCTCCACAATAGGTATCGACGGAGTGCTTTATTTCCTCGGATTCAAGGATTCATACATTTTACAATGATTCGATGTTGATCAACGAATTTTGAGGGATTGCGCTGCTGTTGCCGATGCTGCGTGTCAAAATGTTAAAAATGCGTTGTCGCTGGTGTTTTATTTTATGTTGTATAACATATATGTGGCGGGTTTTTAGTAATTTTGCACCGTAAAAACCACCGTGGCTGCTACGTCAAGCGGTAGCCATGAGTGAAAAAATGATCGTTATGATATTGCAATTCGGCATTTTATTTGCGTTCCTCGCCTTGGGTGAGTTGATCGTCTGGCTTACGGATGTTCCAGTTCCGTCGAGCATCATCGGAATGCTCCTTCTCACGGCTTCTCTTAAGGCCGGCATAGTGAAGGTGGGTCATGTAGAGAAAGTGTCAGACTTTCTGGTTCATAATTTAGGCTTCTTTTTTGTGCCGGCGGGAGTGGGGCTGATGAATTGCCTCGGCATCATAGCCGACCAGTGGCTGCCTATAATCGGGGCCTCGATAGGGAGCACTTTTGTCATAATCGCTGTCACGGGCTGGACCCACAGATATATAAGGAATAAGGTGTCGGCACGACATAAGAACACATTGGGTCATGCTCCCAGGCAAATCGGATGATATGGAATTTCTGAACAACGAGATTTTTCTCATCGCTGTCTCTTATACACATCTCCGAGCCCACGAGACACTGAGCGATCTCG
>USNC01000203.1 GCA_900555915.1 uncultured Porphyromonadaceae bacterium
AAGCCGGCCCTCGAGGTTGTGCTGACGGTGCTTCATGCGGGCGGCAAGTTCGACAAGGGATCCTATAAGGTGTCGGGAGGTCTGCACGGCGTGGGCGTGAGCTGCGTCAACGCGCTCTCCGACTATCTGCGCGCCGAGATACACCGCGACGGCAAGATCCACATGCAGGAGTACGCCTACGGCAAACCGACATCCGAACTCTGCGTCATCGGCGATACAGACCACACCGGAACCACCATCATCTTCCACCCCGACGGAGGAATCTTCACTGAGACTGTCTACGACTACGAGACACTCGCCAACCGCCTCCGCGACCTGGCATATCTGAACGCCGGCATCACACTGACGCTCACCGACCTCCGCTTCCGCGACGAGAACGGCAATCCCCGCAGCGACCGCTTCCACAGCGCGGAAGGTCTCAAGGAATTCGTGCGCTACATAGACCAGGGCAAGGAACCTCTCATCGAGGATATCATCGACCTCAAGACCGAGCGCAACGGAGTGCCCGTGGAAGTGGCCATGACCTACAACACCTCCTTCAACGAGAACATATACTCATACGTCAACAACATCAACACCATAGAGGGCGGCACTCACCTGACGGGATTCCGCCGCGGCCTGACCTCCACACTGAAGAAATATGCCGACGACAACCATCTGCTCGACAAACTGAAGATAGAGCTTTCAAAGGAAGACTTCCGCGACGGTCTCACCGCTGTGGTATCGGTGAAAGTAGCCGAACCGCAGTTTGAGGGTCAGACGAAGACTAAACTCGGCAACAACGACGTGATGGGTGTAGTGCAGACCGCTGTCAGCGAAGCTCTCCGCAATTATCTGGAGGAGCATCCTAAGCAGGCACGCGCCATCGTAGACAAGGTGATGCTGGCCGCGCAGGCCCGCCATGCGGCCTACAACGCCCGCATGAAAGTGCAGCGCAAGTCGCCCCTCTCCGGAGCGGGACTCCCGGGCAAACTCGCCGACTGCAAGAGCCGCGACGCGGCTGCATGCGAGCTCTTCCTCGTCGAGGGTGACTCGGCAGGCGGCAGCGCCAAGCAGGGCCGCAACCCCAACTTCCAGGCCATCCTGCCGCTAAGAGGTAAGATCCTCAACGTGGAGAAGGCTATGGAGCACAAGGTGTTCGAATCGGAGGAGATCGTCAACATGTTCAAGGCGCTCGGCGTGACTATCGGCACCGAAGAGGATTCCAAGGAGCCGAACGTGTCGAAACTGCGCTACCACAAGATCATCATCATGACCGATGCCGACGTCGACGGCGCGCACATCGCCACCCTGCTGATGACCTTCTTCTTCCGCCGCATACGCCCCATAATCGACAACGGATATCTCTATATCGCCACCCCGCCGCTCTACAAGTGCACGCTCAAGGGCAAGAAGGGTGTGTTTGAATACGCGTGGACCGACCAGCAGGTGCAGGCGTTCGTAGACCGCTACTGCGGCGGCGACCGCAACAAGTTCGTACTCCAGCGCTACAAGGGTCTCGGCGAAATGAATCCCGAACAGCTCTGGGAGACAACCATGGATCCTGAAAACCGAATGCTGAAGCGCGTCACCCTATCCGACGCAGCAAGCGCCGACCACACTTTCGCGGTGCTGATGGGTGAGGAAGTGGCGCCACGCCGCGAGTTTATCGAGGAGCACGCCACATACGCCAACATCGACGCTTGATTCGGACCATAAGGCACCATGATTCAGATTATAAAAGGAGCATCCCGCAGGGGGTGCTCCTTTTCATTTCCGTCTCCTCCCAGCAAAAAAAATCATGATGTTCATTCGTGCGATTCAACAGCCATTTATTTTGAAGTATGGGATTTTTTTTGTAATTTTGCAGTGTATTTGAAGGGGTCCTTTTTGAGGACGGCCAAGGCCGGCTGATAAAGGGAGCTCATCTTTTTTTAACCTCAATAAAAATAATCTTAACTTCCGCGATCCTTTCGGCGGTCTCAGACGTTTAGGGTTTATTGTATCATATATACTTTAGATTCCATTCGTTACACCTCCCGCAACAGGCATTGCGGAACTGAAAATATTTAATCAACCATGGCTACTTATCTGACAAAAGAAGGATACGACAAGAAAATGGCGGAACTGGCTGAACTCGAGGCGCAGCGTCCGGCCATCAAAAATGCGATAGCGGAGGCGCGCGACAAGGGCGATCTCTCCGAAAATGCTGAATACGATGCCGCCAAGGAGGCGCAGGGGATGCTTGAGATGAAAATCGCAAAAATCAAGGAACTCATCGCTTCCTCCCGCATCATCGACGACAGCAAGCTGACTACCGATGAAGTTGGCCTGCTCAATAAAGTGACCATCAAGAATACCAAGAACGGTATGCAGATGACCTACACCATCGTCACTGAGAACGAGGCAAACCTCCGCGAGTTCAAGATAGCATCCTCCACACCTATCGCGAAAGCCCTCATGGGCCACAAGGTTGGCGACACAGTGAAAGTGAACGCCCCGGCCGGTGTGCTCGATTTCGAAATTCTTAAAATCGAACTCTGACCATGACTATATTCTCAAGAATAGTGGCAGGCGAGATACCGTCGTACAAGGTGGCTGAAGACGACCGCTACTATGCGTTTCTCGACATAAATCCTCTGCAGTGGGGCCACACCCTCGTGATCCCGAAGCAGGAGACAGACTATATTTTCGATCTCGACGACGACACGCTGGCAGGAATGCAGGTGTTTGCGAAGCGGGTGGCCAAAGCGATAAAGGCCGCCCTCCCCTGCCGCAAGGTCGGCCAGGCGGTGCTCGGACTTGAAGTGCCACACGCCCACATCCATCTGGTGCCGCTGCAGAGCGAGGGCGACATGGATTTCAAGACAAAGATCTCCAATCCGGATCCGGACAGAATGAAAGAGACAGCAGAAAAAATCGCGTCTCACTTCAAATAAAAACACTCCTGAACCCCATAAATCAAAAACCGGCCTAACCCTCAGGCCGGTTTTTCCGTTATATAAAGTAGGGGGCATGAGATGAATTGTCAGAACTTCTCCCCGCAAATCAACCCTAAGCAATCAATACCAGATGGAAATACGCAATTTTATAAAGATATATGAAGAGAGTTTCGCAAGAAACTGGGATCTTCCCGCACTTACTGACTACACCCGCAACACGACGATGACCTACGGCCAGCTGGCGCAGTCCATTGCACTCGCCCACACATTCTACGAATCGGTAGGAATACGCCCCGGCGACAAGATCGCCCTATGCGGCAAAGACTCGTCAGACTGGGTGAGGACATATATCGGCATAGTGACATACGGTGCGGTGGTGGTGCCGATTCTGGCCGACTTCAATCCCATCGACATAACCCATATAGTAAACCATAGCGGAGCCACCATCCTCGCCGTGCAGGAATCGATATGGGAACATATGGACCCGGACTCGCTTGTCAACGTGAAAGCGGTGTTCCCGCTCAGCGGCAGCGAGGTGCTGTATGAGGCCGACGGGCAGGAGATACGACGCCACATGCGTCTGTCGCGACGACGCTTCAACAGGAAATATCCCGAAGGCTACGGCCCGAACGATGTGAGATATGCCGAACGCGGCAACGAACAGCTCGCCGAGATCAACTATACGTCGGGCACAACGGGCTTCTCGAAAGGCGTGATGCTTACAGGACGGAATCTGGCCGGGAACGTCTGCTTCGGAATCGAGAGCAAACTGCACTATCGCGGCAGCCGCGCCCTGAGCTTCCTGCCTCTCGCCCACGCCTACGCCTGCGCGTTCGACATGCTGACGCCTGTCTCTTATACACATCTCCGAGCCCACGAGACACTGAGCGATCTC
>USNC01000204.1 GCA_900555915.1 uncultured Porphyromonadaceae bacterium
TACGAGATCGCTCAGTGTCTCGTGGGCTCGGAGATGTGTATAAGAGACAGACCCCTGCCTGTTGGCCGCGAGCCAGAAAGGGGCATGCTGACCGGAGGCGACAGTCTGCTGCAGCGATGCGGAAACCACCACCGAATCGCGGTCGGCTTCCTGTGCTGAGACAGCGAACGCAGCCAGATACAACAAGATAATAAAAAAGGCTTTTTGCATTTCGAGATAATATCTAAAGAGTCCGGCACTTTATATCTGGTGCCGGACTCCTGTAGGGTGTAATATTACGAAAAAACTCAATTACTCAGCCTTTCCGTCAGAACCAAGCACGTTGATGATCTTGTGCTTGTAGAGTTTCTCCATCTCGTCGCGGGCCGGGCCGAGGTATTTGCGGGGGTCGAACTCACCGGGCTTTTCAGCGAGAACCTTGCGCACGGCTGCTGTCATTGCCAGACGGCTGTCGGAGTCGATGTTGATCTTGCAGACATCCATCTTGGCAGCCTTGCGGAGTTCCTCCTCGGGAATACCGATCGCGTCGGGAAGTTTGCCGCCGTATTCGTTGATCTGGTCTACGTATTCCTGGGGCACGGAGCTTGAGCCGTGGAGCACGATGGGGAAATCGGGGAGTTTAGCCTCCACTGCCTCGAGCACGTCGAATGCCAGGGGCGGCGGCACGAGGCGGCCGGTCTTCGGGTCGCGTGTGCACTGTTCGGGTGTGAACTTGTAGGCACCGTGGGATGTGCCGATGGAGATGGCGAGGCTGTCGCAACCTGTACGGGCCACAAACTCGATCACTTCCTCAGGGTTGGTATATGTGTGGTGGTCGGAGCTTACCTCGTCTTCAACGCCGGCGAGCACGCCGAGTTCTCCTTCCACAGTCACGTCAAACTGATGTGCGTAGTCCACCACTTTCTTGGTGAGTTCGCAGTTGTCCTCGAAGCTGAGGTGGCTGCCGTCGATCATCACCGAAGAGAATCCGTTGTCGATGCAGTCCTTGCATGTCTCGAAAGTGTCTCCGTGGTCGAGATGGAGCACGATCTGCGGCTTTTCCCAGCCGAGGCTCTTGGCGTATTCCACAGCACCCTGTGCCATGTAGCGCAGAAGAGTGGCGTTTGCATAATTGCGGGCGCCCTTCGACACCTGAAGGATAACAGGGCTTTTTGTCTCGGCCGCAGCCTTGATGATGGCCTGGAGCTGCTCCATGTTATTGAAATTGAAGGCCGGGATAGCGTAGCCTCCGTGCACGGCCTTTGCAAACATCTCCTTGGTGTTGATCAGGCCAAGTTTTTTATAATCTACCATTTTACCTAAAACGTTTTTCCACCTGCACGGCCCCTCCGGGAGCCCTGCACGCGGAGGTTATGTAATAATACTATGCAAATTTAATTAATATTTTCGAATCTTGCACTATCCTTTTTGGAAAAATCGGCATTTTTGGCTAAATTTGTAGTCTGAATACAAAATATACAACAATTCGACCCACAAGTCAGACAAAAAGACATGAAAATTTTCAGCTCCAGATACGTAAAAGACCTTGACAAGGCCACATGCGAGGCCCAGGGCATCGATTCACTCACTCTCATGGAGCGGGCGGCCAATGCCGTCGCAAAAGAAATATCCGACCGGTTTCTCCCCAGCCGCAGAATCGTTGCGGTGGCTGGGCCCGGCAACAATGGCGGCGACGCCCTCGCCGTATGCCGCATTCTCGCCGAGCAGGGCTACTCGAATCTTGAGGTGTATCTCTTCAACGTGAAGGGAGAACTTTCTGCCGACTGCGAGGCTCAGAAGCAAAAATTAGCAGAGACTGACGGCGTGAAATTCAATGAGATCACTACTTCTTTCTATCCGCCTCATCTCACCGAAAACGACGTAATCCTCGACGGGCTCTTCGGCTCCGGTCTTCGCGAGCCGCTTAGCGGCGGATTCGCGTCGGTAGCACGTATGATCAACGAGTCCGGCGCATATGTGGTCAGCATCGACATCCCCTCCGGCCTTGCCGGCGAATGGAACGCTGAGTCCAAGCACCGCGACATCGTGCACGCAAGCCTGACTCTCACCTTCCAGTTTCCGAAACTCTCATTCTTTTTCGCCGAGAATGCCGACATAATCGGCGAGCTCAAGCTGCTCGACATAGACATCGACCAGAAGACAATGAAGGCCATGGCCTCCGACTGGCTCATGATAGAGAGCCGCACCATCAGGCCTCTTCTCCACAACCGTCACCCCTTCAGCGCAAAAAGGGATTTCGGCTCCGCCATGATCTTCGCCGGCAGCATGGGCATGATGGGCGCCGCCGTCCTGTGCGCCGGGGCCACGATGAGATGCGGCGCCGGACTTGCCACAGTGCATGCGCCGCGCACCGCCATGACGATTCTCCAGGCGTCGGTGCCGGAAGTGATGTTCGAACCCGACCGCAACGAGCGCATCATAACCGACATGAGCCTGCACCATACGCATCAGGCTGTGGCCGTGGGTCCGGGCATCGGGACCGGAGAGGCCACCGTCAACGCGCTTGAGTCGCTTCTCAAGACGTGTAAGTCGCCGCTCGTGCTCGACGCCGACGCGCTCAACTGCATAGTCAAGCGGCCCGCTTTGCTCTCGATGCTCCCTCCGCGCACAGTGATTACCCCTCACATCGGAGAGTTCGACCGCCTATTCGGCGAGCAGAAGGGTTCGGAGCAGCGTCTGAAGAAAGCCATTGAGGTTGCCCGGCACTACAACATCGTCATCGTGCTGAAAAGCCACTACACAATGATAGTCAGGCCCACAGGGAAAGTCTACTTCAACTCCACGGGCAACGCCGGCATGGCTACAGCCGGCGCGGGCGATGTGCTGACAGGTGTCATCGCCGCCTTCATGGCGCAGGGCTACCAACCGGAACACGCCGCCACAATTGGCGTCTTCGTGCATGGCCTGGCTGGAGACATCGCATCCGATGAGATAGGCGAATACGGAGTGGTGGCATCCGACATATCCGCAAGACTCGGCAGAGCCATAAGAGCGATCATCAACAGAAAAGTGTAGGCCAGAAGCCTGACGCTGACACCCAAAAACAGAATACATGAGAAAAACAATAATCACATCAATATGCCTGGCGAGCGCGTGCCTGACATGGGGGCAGGCCACCAAAGTGCTCACGGCGGAAAAATCGAATGAATACGGGATTGTCTATTCCCTTCCCCAGACCGCACTCGAGATTGAGGTCACGGCCCGGCATGACGTGTCGAAAAAAGGACCATACTATCTCTATGCAAAGAAAGCTATCGGAGTCAGCGACGTAGTGAAAGAAGACTCTGAGCGCTGGACCATCACCGACGTGAAGGTGCGTCCGTATGGTGTGCCTGATTCGGGCACCCAGTATCTGATGCAGCTCAAACCCGGAGCGCTCACATCGGTGACGGTCGACGCCAACGGCATGCTCCTCTCCATCAACAGCGAAGCGGACGCCTCCGCCAATCCGGCCGAGGCGCGGCAGGGACAGCCCAAGACCGAATGGCCCACAGGCAAGGAATACCTCGAATTCGTGGGCGAAGACTTCGTGGCCTCGCAGAGCCCCGCACGCCAGGCCCAGATTCTGGCCGAATCGCTGATGGAGGTCAGAGACTCAAGGCTGTCGCTGACACGAGGCACCGCTGACGCCATGCCGAGCGACGGCAAACAGATGGAACTCATGCTGCAGTCGCTCTCCCGCCAGGAGACTGCGCTCACACGCGCATTCACCGGAAGCACCACCACGGAGAGCGTGACACGCAGATACTCCTTCATACCTGTCTCTTATACACATCTCCGAGCCCACGAGACACTGAGCGATCT
>USNC01000205.1 GCA_900555915.1 uncultured Porphyromonadaceae bacterium
GACTTTCGCATATCTCTACCTCTACAGCATCCCCCGCAGCAACAAAGCGATGGAAGCCTACAACAAGGTGGAACTCAACGCCATGGGCAACGACTCGATCGCTGCCGAGCAGTATAAGAAGGTAGCCGACGAATACGGCAGCACCAAAGGTGGCAGACTCGCCGCACTCAGCGCAGCCGAGAGCCTCTACGAGACAGGCAAATACGCCGACGCAGCCAAGTATCTCAAGGCATTTGACTCCGACGACGAGATCGTGAACGCAAACGCAATGATCCTTCTCGGCGACTGCTACGTCAACACCAACAAACTCGACGATGCCATCAGCGCCTTCAAAGATGCGGTGTCCGACAGCAAAGGCAACGTACAGATAGCGCCGCGCGCCCTTCTGAAACTCGCCGTAGTCTACGACGCTCAGAAGAAATATGGCGAAGCGCTCAAGTGCTACGAACAGATCAAAAATGATTATCCCGAATTCGCATTCGGCAACGGCCTCTCGGTAGACTCCTACATAGAGCGCGAGAAAGCCAGACTCTAAAAGACCCCATAAAATAATAAAACATATCTGCTTATTTTATGAAAGGGAAGTTCGCTGCTGCGGCCTTCCCTTTTTATTTCCCTTTTATTTGCCGCGACATGCCTGAGAATGCTGGAGTTTATTTGCAGGAATCAAATAAATTTCCTATATTTGTGGTCTTATTAACAACCCATCAGGGGATTGCCAACAACGAATCAAGGGATTGCAAAAAGTTGATACAGATATGAGAACCACATTGATCATACCGGCGTTGCTTCTGGCCGCAGCGGCAGGAGCCGCAACGCCGCTCCGCGCGCAGACCGAAAGTCAGGCGCGCATGCACGACGATTTCACGGTGGTCTACACTCAGCCCGATCTGAACCAGCCCCAAAGCATATGGAACAACAAGGCGCTGACCATCGGCACCAACCACAACGACGCGGTCGGATACACCACACTCACAGTGACCGACACCGACGCGAACGAGGTGATACTGATATCGAGCAACTACGCCACAGGACGCGAACCGGGCAGCGACGCACCGATCACGTGGAATGTGGTGGGGAAATATAAATTCATGCAGGGACACCGGTATGCGGCCGACCTGATATTCTACAACGGGCGCGACAGCCACACACCGGAAGGAATACCGGTGCCGGAGGTGGGACGCGCGAGTTTCTCGTTCGAGGGGAGCGTAGCCGGCTATCAATATTCCGCCGCAAGCCTGCTCGAAACCACACCTGCGCCCGAATCCTACATCGGCGACGAGTCTGACGCCGTCTTCACCTACAGATTCTCCGCTCCCGTGGAACTCTACAAGGCGGAGACTCCGCTCGGCGAGGGGGGCGCCAACACATATGCGCCCGAATGCATATCCTGCAACGCCGACAGGACTGAGTGGACTCTCGACCTCTCCGAAAGCAAATTCATCAGAAGCCTCTCCAACGGAATCACCATCAACATCTACGTCCGCGACACCGACGGCGCGCAACTGAAAGGCAACAGGGGCGAAGACACCGGCTGTTACTTCCAGCACTCATGGGACTGCGAGTTCGGGGCGTTCCGGCTCGTGGCCCTGTCGCCGGCAGAAGGATGCACCCTCGACCGACTGACAGAAGTGGAAGTGAGATCGACCGGAGGCGACAGGATGAACTGGTCGTGGACCGGCACAGCCGAGGTCTGCGACGCCGACGGCACCCGGATAGGACGCCTCGTGTTTGACTCCGACAGGCAGAACCTCACGGAAGTGAAGTTCTCCAAATGGGTCACGCCGGAAGGAGAGACCCTTCCCATATCGCTCACTGCCCCGGGAGAATACACCCTGCGCCTCTCCCACGGATGCTTCATCACAGGCGAACGCTACGACACCAACCTCAGCCATTCCTTCACAGGCAAGTTCTCGATATCCGGACTCGAAGACCCGTCGCACCCTGCCATCCAGGAGACCCTGCAATATTCCGAAGCCACTCCGCAACCGGAATCTACGGTAAAGAACCTGGAATCGATATCGGTCTTTTATCCCGAGACTGTGAGGCTCTCCGGCAATGAGGCAATTGTGGTCAGGGAAAACGGGGAGGGAGCAGCCGCCGACACAATATGCCGTGCGGAACTGTCACGCGCAAAATACCTCTGGTCAAGAATCGACATCCGGCTCACGGAGCCGGTAGAGACCGACGGGCATTATATAATCGTCATTCCCCGGCGCACCATAGGCAACGAGGAGTTTTTCGACAGCGACGGGAATTCCGGTCTCTGCAATCCGGAACTCACACTGCGCTACACTGTGGTGTCTGACAAAGGGGCGGCCTACCGGATGGAGCACGAAGCCCACGGGGCGGACCGCATCTACGACCTTACAGGCCGGTCCATACGCAGCGGCAGGAGCGACGGCGAAAACCGCAGTGGCTTGAAAGGAGTTTATATTGTCAACGGGCAGCGCCACATAGCGCGCTGACACCCGGCCGCCACTACAAAGAGTCTTTCATATGATCAACGACAAGTCAACGAGAGCCTTCAGCGTAGAAGAGGAAGCGAGGATAGACGCCGCCTACGACACGCTGCTGAAATCATACGTGGAAAGCCGGCACCGGAAAAAAGTGGAGAAAATAGCACGCGCATTCCGCTTCGCCCGGGCCGCCCACCAGGGGGGACGCCGCAACGACGGCAGTCCCTACATACTCCATCCGCTGGCCGTGGCCCTGATATGCAGCCGGGAAGTCGGTCTGGGGTCGACATCCATCGTATGCGCGCTGCTTCACGACATAGTGCAACATTCCGACATCACCATCGACGACATAGAAGCCAATTTCGGACAGCAGACAGCTTCCATAGTGGCCGGCATCAACAAACTCAGCGGAGGCATCTTCGGACTTGCCGCCGAATCGCAGGCCCTCAAACTGCGCGACATGATGATGTCGATGAGCACCGATGTGAGAGTCATACTCATCAAGATGGCCGACCGGCTCCACAACCTCCGCAACATCCACACACAGCGCGAGGAGCGCCAGCTGCGTGTGGCCCGCGAGTCGCTGTATGTATATGCGCCGCTCGCCGAGAGGCTCGGACTCTTCTCCTTGAAAAGCGAGTTCGAGAACCTGGCCTTCCGCACCGAGAACCCCGCGGCCTACGACGTGATCTGCCGCAAACTCGAGCAAAGCGAGCAACGCAGACGTAAGACTGTGCACGACTTCGTGGGTCCGCTCCGCCACCGCCTTGACGCCGAGGGATTCTCCTACGATGTGAAGGCAAGGGTGAAAAGCGCCTATTCCATCTATCGGAAAATGACAAAGAAGAACATACCGTTTGAGGAGATCTACGACATATATGCCGTGCGCGTCATATTCGAGAACGACGACGACTCGCAGGAAGAGCCACTCGCCCGCAAGATAGCCGCCATTCTCTCCGAAGACTATACGGTGCATCCCGACAGGACCCGCGACTGGCTCCGCACACCCAAGGACAACGGCTACCGCGCCCTCCACCTCACACTGCGCAATCCGCAGACAGGCATCTGGACCGAGGTCCAGATAAGAAGCCGCAAGATGGACGAGATAGCGGAACTCGGCTATGCCGCCCACTGGAAATACAAAGACGGCGTGCAGTCCGACACGGAAAGCCTCGACAAACTCGTGAACGAAGTGAAGGAGATACTCGCCAACCCTGAGCCGAACGCCATAGACTTCCTCGACACATTGCGGTTCAACATATTTGCAAAACCTGTCTCTTATACACATCTGACGCTGCCGACGATCTTACGCGTGTAG
>USNC01000206.1 GCA_900555915.1 uncultured Porphyromonadaceae bacterium
GGCTCGGAGATGTGTATAAGAGACAGACTATAAATAATGATTATGGAATCAAAGAAGTTCATACTCCGGGAAAAAGATATTCCTACGGCATGGTACAATATAGTGGCCGACATGCCGGTGAAACCGCGTCCGATGTTGAATCCCGCTACCGGGCGTCCGGTGGAGGCGGAAGACCTATTCCCGCTATTTTCAAAGGAGGCTTCGCTTCAGGAACTGAATGATGTTGATAAATTTATCGATATTCCGGAGGAGGTGCGCGATATGTATAAGATCTACCGTCCTACACCGCTTGTGCGCGCTTACGGGCTGGAGAAGGCGTTAGGCACCGGAGCGCATATATATTTCAAGAATGAGAGTGTGAGTCCGGTCGGAAGCCATAAACTCAACAGCGCCATCCCGCAGGCATACTATTGCATGAAGGAGGGAGTGACCAACATCACCACTGAGACCGGAGCCGGACAGTGGGGCACCGCCCTGTCACTCGCCGCAAAGCATTTCGGGCTGAATCTCGCGGTCTACATGGTAAAGGTCTCATACAACCAGAAGCCCTACCGGCGTCTGATAATGCAGACATACGGCGCGGAGGTTATCGCATCGCCATCGATGTCGACAAGAGCAGGACGGGCTATAATCACGGAGAATCCGAATTATCAGGGCTCGCTCGGCACCGCTATTTCCGAAGCTGTCGAACTTGCCATGTCCACTCCCGGATGCAAGTATGCGCTTGGATCGGTGATGAATCATGTGGCGTTGCATCAGACCGTGATCGGGCTTGAGGCTGAGAAGCAGATGGAGATGGCGGGGGAGTATCCGGATGTAGTGATCGGTTGTTTCGGCGGTGGCAGTAATTTCTCCGGTATCTCGTTCCCGTTCATGCGTCATAACTTCTCAGGCCGGCACTCCACTCGGTTTATAGCCGCGGAGCCTGAGTCTTGTCCTAAATTGACAAGAGGCAAATTCTGTTATGATTTCGGCGACGAGGCCGGCTACACGCCCCTCATTCCGATGTACACCTTGGGTCATGCTTTCTCTCCGGCCAATATCCATGCAGGCGGTCTGAGGTATCACGGCGCCGGGGCGGTGGTGAGCCAGTTGTTGAGTCAGAATATGATGGAGGCTGTAGATATACCGCAGCTTGAGACATTCGCCGCCGCTACGCTTTTTGCCCGAGCCGAAGGCATCATTCCCGCACCGGAAAGTGCTCACGCCATCGCGGCCGCTATCCGTGAGGCTAAAAAGGGAGATGAAGCGGGTGAGACTCCGGTGATTCTCTTCAATCTGTCAGGTCATGGCCTAATCGACATGACGGCTTACGACAGTTATCTGGCCGGAGACCTCAACAACTATCAGATCTCCGACGGGCAGATCGACAAAAATACCGGCGACCTCCAGCCCGTCTGATATCCATAAAGATTATGGAGTGGCAGTATCGGGTCGGAGGCCTGATATTATGAGACAACCCGGGTTTAAACCCGGGTTGTCTGTTTTTTTTATGAATGTGGTGAGGTCAATGTGTGTTATCTGTTCACCTGATATTTGTTCCAGCCGTCTTTCAGGTATGCGATAGCCTGTTCGGCGGCTGCGACACCTGCGTTGAAGTTCGCTTCGGCTGTCTGTGCGCCCATCTTCTTCGGGGTGAAGAACACACGGTCGCCGAATCTTTTCTCAAACTCTTCCGCTGCGTCCGGCTTTATATCGCTGACGTAGCGGAGGTCCGTACGCTCTTCAAGCGCTTTCATTAGACCTTCCTCGTCGATCACTTCCTTGCGGGCTGTGTTGACTAGCACCGCTCCCTTCGGCATCATGCTGACAAGTTCGTAGCCGATGCTTTTCTTTGTCTCTGCGGTGGCAGGTATGTGGAGCGACACGAAATCATTGCCCGAGAAGAGAGCCTCGACTTCATGCACAGGGCTCACTCCTTCCGCTTCCATCACTGCGTCGGCCACAAACTTGTCGAGCGCGGAGATCTTCATGCCGAAGCCCTTGGCTATTCTTGACACATTGCGTCCCACTTGGCCGAACGCGTATATGCCGAGGCGCTTGTCTTTGAGCTCTGTGCCTGACTTGCCATTGTATTGGTTGCGGCACATCATCACTACCATGCCGAACACAAGTTCAGCCACGGCGTTGGAGTTTTGTCCGGGGGTGTTCATCACGCAGATGCCGCGCTGGGTAGCCGCGTCAAGGTCTATGTTGTCGTAGCCGGCGCCGGCTCGGACTATGACTTTGAGTTTGGGCGCATGCTCCATCACCTCGGCGTCGATCTTATCGCTGCGCACGATCAGACCTTCTGCATCTGCCACTGCCTCAAGCAAATCCATGCGTGTGCCCATTTCCACGAGTTTCATCTCATTGCCGCTTGCGTCGATGGTGTCGGCTATAGCTTTCACTGCCTTCGGAGCGAAGGGCTTTTCCGTAAATACCAATATCTTCATAGCATCAGTCTGTTTTAGTGAAGGGATTCGAATTCTTTCATGCAGGCTATCAGGGCCTCCACAGATTCCATGGGAAGTGCGTTGTAGAGCGATGCGCGGAAACCGCCTACGTCGCGGTGTCCCTTGATGCCCATCATGCCGCGCGATGTCGCGAAGTCGATGAATTCTTTCTCAAGTTCGGCATATTCCGGCTTCATCACGAAGCATACGTTCATTATCGAACGGTCTTCCTTGTTCTGAACCGTAGCCACAAACATCTTGCTGCTGTCGATAGCCTCATACAGTTTCTCTGCTTTTGCCACGTCCATCTTCTCTATCTCGCGGATGCCTCCGAGGCTCTTGTAGTATTTGAGAGTCTGAAGAGCGGCGAAGATGGGGAGTACCGGGGGAGTGTTGAACATCGAGCCCTTGTCCACGTGGGTCTTGTATTTGAGCATGGTCGGGATCACGCGGCTTACCTTTTCGAGCGCCGAGTCTTTCACGATGCAGATTGTCACACCTGAAGGAGCGAGGTTCTTCTGCGCTCCTGCGTAGATGAGGTCGTATTTGCTGACGTCTACGGGGCGTGAGAAGATATCCGAACTCATGTCGCATATCATGGGCACACCTACTTCTGGGTCCTTGCGGATTTCAGTTCCGTAGATTGTGTTGTTAGATGTGTAGTGGAAGTAGTCCACATCTGCGGGCACTGTCCAGTCTTTTGGGATGACGGTATATTTTGAGTCTTTGCCGGATGCCACCACGTCGACTTCTCCAAACAGTTTCGCTTCCTTGATGGCTTTGGTGGCCCACACGCCGGTGTCGAGGTAGGCTGCCTTGGTGTTGAGGAAGTTCATCGGGGCCATTGCGAACTGAAGGCTCGCGCCGCCTCCGAGGAATAGCACGCTATAGCCTTCCGGAACTTCCAGAAGTTCCTTGACGAGAGCCACTGCTTCGTCGACTACGGCCTGAAACTGTTTGCTGCGGTGCGAGATCTCGAGAATCGACAGACCCATGTCTGCGAAGTTGATGATCGCGTCAGCGGTGTTCTTGATTGTGTACTGGCTCAGGATCGAGGGGCCGGCGTAGAAATTGTGTTTCTTCATCTTCTTTTAGTATTTTGAAGGTATTAGGGATTGATTTATTTCTGTTGCAAATTTAATAATAAAATATCATTATGCAAATTTTATTTGTGATTTTTTTAGGTGCCGGATATATGTTATAAAACATTTTGTCGCCATATCTTCATCCCATTGCCGGGGTTTGGCCCCGATTCATAAAATTTATCTGTCAGACATGCGACCGGAATATGTTGTAGCTGTCTCTTATACACATCTGACGCTGCCGACG
>USNC01000207.1 GCA_900555915.1 uncultured Porphyromonadaceae bacterium
CGAGATCGCTCAGTGTCTCGTGGGCTCGGAGATGTGTATAAGAGACAGGCTATTTCAGAGAATATGTCGTCGATTGAGCCGAGCCCGTTGATCTGCATATATTTCCCTTTGCCTATGTAATGCTCCTTGAGCGGCTCAGTCTGGTCGTGGTATACTTTCAGACGGTTGTTGATGGTCTCGACATTGTCGTCGGCGCGTCCGGTCTGCCTTCCCCGCTGGAGCATACGCTCCACGAGTTCTTCTTCCGGAACCTCCAGACCGACGACACCTCCGAGTTCGACACCCATCTCGGCAAGCATCAGTTCAAGAGCCTCGGCCTGCGGTATGGTGCGCGGAAATCCGTCGAAGATGACCCCCTTGCTGTCGGTGATTATTTTCTCGAGTTCGGAGCGTAGGATGTCGATCATCAGCGCATCGGGTATCAGATGTCCTTTGCTGATGTAGGAGTCGGCAGTCTTGCCAAGTTCGCTTCCTTCCTTGATATGCTTGCGGAGCACCTCTCCTGTAGAGATGTGGTGAAGTCCGTATTTGTCGATTAATTTTTCGCTTTGTGTGCCTTTTCCACTCCCGGGGGCACCAAAGAGTACCAGATTTAACATGACGTTCTGATTTAATTCAAATTCTGTTAAACAAAATCTTTCCCTTTTATCTTTACCTTGCATATGCCGGATTCGGCACGGCACTGTGTTCAGTCTTCTTTTATGACGTAGATGTCGGGTATGTTGCGAGCCTTCCCGTCAAGGTCGAGTCCATAGCCTATTATGAACTTCGGGGGTATGTTGAAAGCGGTGTAGTCAGGAGTGAAACCTGTCTGGCTGCTTTCCGGCTTGAAGAGAAGAGTGGCGAACTTCACCGACGACGGCTTTTTCTCCTTGAGGTCTTCGATCATGCGCACTGCTGTCAGTCCGGTGTCGACGATGTCTTCGATTATCACTACATCCTCACCCTCGATGTCGTCAGGAAGCCCTATGAGCTGCTTGACGCAACCGGTGGTCGAAGTTCCCTCATACGACTTGTATCTGATGAATGATATCTTAGCCTCGTTAAGCCCGCTGGCCCTCAAAAGGTCGGACGCGAATACAAAAGCTCCGGTCAGGACACACAGAAAATGAGGCCGCTTGCCCTCATAGTCGCGGGCTATCTCTCCGGCTACTCTCTTGACCTGTGCCGCTATCTCTTCCTGTGTCAGATAGGGCACGAATGTCAGGCCGTCTACAATTATTTGCTTCTCTGTTTGCATACGTCAATAGTTTGTGCAAAGATACAAAAAAAACGCGACATGGGCAAATTCAAATCAGAGCAACTCGAAGTCTGTGTCGATGGCGGTGACCTGAAACTCCGTGCGGCGGTTGATCTGGTCGGCTGCATCCTGCTCTTCCGGAGTCAATGTCTCGATATACTCCTCGTCGAGCACCGTCCCCTCCGGAAACTGAGGATACTCCTTGTTGATGCGTTTGGTGACGGTCTTCGGACGCGATTCTCCATAGCCCACCCAGGTCAGGCGCGAGGGGTTGATTCCTTTTTCTATCAGATAGTCCACCACGCTCTTTGCTCTCCGCTCGGACAGGGCTATGTTGTACTCGTCGCTTCCCTTGCGGTCGGTATGCGCACCCATCTCTATGCTCACGTTGGGGTTGTCGTCGAGCATGACAGCGATCTCATCGAGTGCAGTCTTCGATTCCGGACGGAGCGTGGCCTTGTCGAAGTCGTAGAATATGTTCTCCACCACGCTCGGCTTGCTTATGGAGGCGAGTATGAAATCGATGCCGTATTCGGCGTCTTCCTCCGCGCTGTCGCTCTCAAACTCCACTTTCTGGTTGAGATAGCCCTTCGCACCGGCCAGCATCACATATTTCACTCCTCGCTGAAGGTTGAATTTGAACGATCCGTCGTCGCGCGCCACTTCCTTCTGGTTCGATCCGTCGTTGCCGACGATGCGGATTATTGCGTTGGGCACCGGTTCGTCGTCTTTGTCCACCACCCATCCCGAAATGCTTATCTTGAGGTCGGGGAGTACGAAAGAGTATATATGGTCGTAGCCTCGGGCGTCGTTGCGGTTGCTGCTGAAGAATCCGGACTCTCCCGGACCGAAAGTGATGCCGAAGTCATCGCCGGTGGAGTTGACAGGCACCCCCATATTGTCTATGCTCCATCGGTCGCCCGTGGAGTTGAGTTTAGCCTTGAATATGTCAAGTCCGCCGAAGCCCGCGTGTCCGTCGCTTGAGAAATATATCAGCGAGTCGTTGCGCACATAGGGGAATGATTCATTCCCTTCCGTATTGATCTGAGGGCCGAGATTTTCGAGCGAGCCTCCTTTTTCCAGCAGGTTTATGCGCCATATGTCGAGTCCGCCGTATCCGCCGGGCATATCGGAAGTGAAGTAGAGGTAGGTGCCGTCGGGGGAGACCGCCGGGTGTCCCACGGCGGTGACGGTGTCGTTGAGTATCTCGAATTTCTGGGAGCCGCTCCAGCTGGCCTCGCTGCGCCTCGATGTGTGGATCTCTACCGAGGTGGATGAGGTCTCGCTGCGTTTGGCCACGGTCAGATACATTGTCTGGCCGTCGGGCGAGAACGACACTATGCCTTCGTCGGCATCGGTGTTCAGTTCTCCCTCCACAGGCTCCGGACGCAGCCATTCACCCTTCTCGTTCTTGCGCGACATCCATATGTCGCCCTTTTTCATTCCGGTGATTTCCGATTTGTTCTCTCCGGTGACTTTTTCATTGGTGGTGGTGAAATAGAGTATGTCATGCTCTTTGCCTCCATACATGGGTGCGAAGTCAGAGCGCCGGGAGTTGAAAATCTTCGACTGCTTCACCACGTAGCGGCTCGGATCATCGCCCTTGGCCTTGACTGCGAGTTCGCAGCCTCTGATTCCGGTGCGAGCCAACCTGTCGTCGGGTTGCCATTCGAGATATTTCTCATATTCCTTGATGGCCTGCGGGTATTTGCCCGAGGCCTGGAGCATCTGGCCCAGGTGCAGATACACGTTGGAGTCAGGATATTCATAGCGTATGGCGTTCTGATACGCGGCCGCCGCGTTGGCCGGGCGGTTGAGCTTCTGGTAGCAGCGGCCGAGCTTGAATGCAACCTCGCCGCGCAGCGGACGTTCCTCTCTTTTTGTCAGCCGGTTGTATATCTTGCGGTACATCTTTGTGGCGTCGAAATATTCGCCGCGTGCCATCGTGTCGTCGGCATCGGTCAGTTTCACCGCCTTGCACGATGGCATGGCGGCGATAGCCGCCAGCAGAAACGCCGCCAGAAAGTATTGAAAGTGTCGGTTGCTCATCTTCATACGATTAAAACGCCATTGCCGGTCTCTTTATTGCGTCTGACTCGCAGCGGCGGGGCGTCCGCGCGGACGGTCAGCCTAAAGAGTCGGCGAGCGTCTCCAGGCATTTCTTCACCTCCGTGTCGGTCTTGAAGAGTTTCTCCTTGCAGAATTTGAGAAGTTCGAGCGCTCTTGAGGTGAGGGCCGCAAGCGAGTCTATGTCGCATTCAGGCGATTGCATCTTCATGGTGATCGCTTCAAGTTCGGCTATTGCATCCGAATATTTCATGTCTTCCGTCTTCATATTCTTTCCTGTTGTATAAGTTCTTCCCTATCGTATAAGGCCTATTTTATAAAGCCGGCTCGGGCCGGCGCTGATCGTATGCAAAATTAAATATAAAATCCGTGATACGCAAATAAAGGCCGAAGTTTACACAACTTCAATTTCATTATTCCCTGTCTCTTATACACATCTGACGCTGCCGACG
>USNC01000208.1 GCA_900555915.1 uncultured Porphyromonadaceae bacterium
AGATGTGTATAAGAGACAGCATGTAGTCTACCGACGGAGCCTTGGCGGCGGAATTCGGAGTGCCGGGTTCGCCGATCTGGTCGAGAGTATAGCCGAGCGCCAGCTTTGCGGCCACGAAAGCCAGAGGGTATCCCGAAGCCTTCGACGCGAGGGCCGAACTGCGGCTCAGGCGGGCGTTGATCTCGATGATGCGGTAGTCGTTGGTCTCGGCGTTGAAGGCATACTGTATGTTGCACTCGCCTACGATGCCGATGTGGCGCACCACCTTTGTCGCGATATCCTCGAGCATCTTGATCTGCTCCGGCTTGAGCGACACGATTGGGGCCACCACGATGCTCTCGCCGGTATGGATGCCGAGCGGGTCGAAGTTTTCCATCGGCACCACGGTGAAGCAGAGGTCGCTCGCGTCGCGTATCACCTCGAATTCTATCTCCTTCCATCCCTTGAGCGATTCCTCCACGAGGATCTGGCGTGAGTAGGCGAGCGCGCTCTCGCAGTGCTTCACAAACTCCTCGTCGTTGTTGCAGATACCCGATCCCAGACCGCCGAGCGCATATCCGGAACGCACCATCACCGGATAGCCGATGCGGTGCGCCACCTCGATCGCATCCTCGATGTTCTCCACAGCCTGCGACACCGGAGTCTTGATATCGATCTCATCGAGTTTCTTCACGAAGAGGTCGCGGTCTTCGGTGATCATGATAGCCTCCACGGAAGTGCCGAGCACATTGACGCCGTATTTGTCGAGCGTTCCGTCGAGATAGAGCTGGGTTCCGCAGTTGAGGGCTGTCTGCCCGCCGAAAGCGAGCAGGATACCGTCGGGGCGTTCTTTCTGAATGACTTTCTCTACGAATTCAGGTGTGATAGGTAAAAAATAGACACGATCCGCAACACCTTCTGATGTCTGGATAGTGGCTATATTGGGATTGATCAGCACCGATTCAATACCTTCCTCGCGCAGAGCCTTGAGCGCCTGCGATCCCGAGTAGTCAAATTCGCCCGCCTGCCCTATCTTGAGGGCTCCCGAGCCGAGTAGCAATACTTTTTTCATCGTCGTAAGATCGAGTATGGAAAATTTTTCGTAAAATTAATTCATTTTGGCGGAATATGCAAAAAGGACGGGATTTTTTTTGAGAAATCCCATCCTTTTTCATTCCGACAGCAAGAAGCCCGGCAGATCGCGCAGATTGTAGCGGCTCGCCATCACCATGCCGTAGGCGCCGGCGCTGCGGATAGCGAGGAGATCGCCACGCCGTGTCTCGGGAAGCACTTCGTCCTTGCCGAAGACGTCGCTCGACTCGCATATCGGGCCCACCACGTCATATACCCTGTCGGCCGGTCTGCCCTTTGCCGAGAGATTCTCTATCTTATGGTGGGCGCCGTAGAGTGCCGGACGGATAAGGTCAGACATTCCGGCGTCGGCTATGACAAAACTCTTTGTCAACCCCTTCTTCACGAGGACCACTCTCGTGAGCAGCGTGCCGCACTGCGCCACGAGCGCCCTTCCGAGTTCGCAATGTATCTGCTGCCCGGGGTCAAGATCCAGCTCATCGAGCAGAGTGCCGAAATAGCCCTTGAAGTCGGGTATCGGGTTAGCGTCGGGATCGTCATAATCCACGCCGAGACCGCCGCCGACATTGAAGAAACTGAAATGTATCCCCTTGAGCGCGAATTTCTCTTTGAGGCGGTTGATACGCCTGCAGAGTATGCGGAATGGCTCGTTGGTGGTGATCTGCGAACCGATATGGAAATGCAGGCCGCCGAGCACGAGGGCGGGCGCATCCGCCACTTTCGCCACAGCCTCGTCGAGGAGCGACATGTCTATGCCGAATTTGTTTTCCTTCAGTCCGGTGGTGATATATTCATGCGTGTGCGCGTCGATATCCGGATTGACGCGCAGCGCCACCGTCACCTTGCGCCGCATGTCGGCGGCTATGCGCGATATGATGTCGATCTCCTCGAGCGACTCAATGTTGAAGCAGCCGATACCGGCCTCTATTCCCGCCTTGATCTCGCCGTCGGTCTTCCCGACGCCGGCGTAATAAATCTTCTCCGGATCGAAGCCGCACTCCAGCGCCGCCGCTATCTCGTTGCCGCTGACGCAGTCGACGCCGAAACCCCGCGCCGCGATGACGCGCATTATCTCGGGCTGGCAGTTGGCCTTCACCGCATAGTGCATCCTCACCGGCGTGCCTGCTGTGCACTCCTCGACAGCGTCGAGCGTGCGCCGCAGCAGATCCATGTCATAATAATAGCAAGGTGTGCTTGCCGTGTCAATTCTGCTCATACGTAGAGGAATCAGAAGAGGTGGTAGGAAAGCATCCGCAGAGCCCTCACCTTGTCTTCTTTCTTGATAAGGAATGAAATATTATAGTTGCTGCCGCCGTAGGAGATCATACGCACCGGCACATTGCACAGGGCCTCGAGAGCCTTTGCCTCGAAACCCCGGTTGTTCCACTCGAGGTCGCCCACCACGCACACTATCACCATGTCGCGGTCGATGGTCACGGTGCCGAGGCTCTGGAGTTCCTCCACTATCGGCGCGAGGTTGCGCTCATTGTCGATGGTGAGCGAGACACCCACCTCCGTAGTGGTGATCATGTCGATAGCCGTCTCATATTTCTCGAAAATCTCAAACACCTTCTTCAGGAAACCGTAGGCCAGGAGCATGCGTCCCGACTTTATCTTGATGGCGGTGATATTGTCTTTGGCGGCCACAGCCTTGATGGCGTTGCCACACATCTTGTTTTCGATCAGCGTGCCTTCGGCCGAGGGATCGAGCGTATTGAGCAGCCTTACCGGGATATTGCGTTCGCGGGCCGGCAGGATGCATGTGGGATGCAATATCTTCGCGCCGAAATAAGCGAGTTCGGCAGCCTCCTCGAAGTGAAGGTTATGCACCGGGCGGGTGTCTTCCACGAAACGGGGGTCGTTGTTGTGCATGCCGTCGATGTCGGTCCAGATCTCTATTTCCTCCGCATTGATCGCGGCTCCTATGAGCGAGGCCGTGTAGTCGCTTCCGCCGCGCTGCAGATTGTCGATCTCCCCGTCTTCGTTGCGGCAGATGAAACCCTGCGTGATTTACAGGTCTGCGTCGGGCTCGGGTCCCATCAGAAGAGCGAGTTTCTTGGCGGCATACTCCATGTCGGGTTCGCCATGACGGTCTGTCTTCATGAACTCGAGAGCCGGAAGCAGACAAGAATCGACGCCGATCTCATGCAGATGAAAGTTCATGAGATTGGTCGAGATGAGTTCTCCGTAAGAGACAATCCGCTTCTCCAGCTTTATGGAATATTCCTCGTCGGCCAATCCGCGCAGACAGGAGAAGATGCCGCCTACCAATTCAGAAGCCTCATTCCTGTATTTTTCCGTGTCGAAAAGCGACGCTGTCACATCCCTGTATTTTTCCTCAAGGTCGCTGATTCTCTGCTTGGCGAGATTCCTGTCGCCGTCGGCCAGGGCGCCCGAGATCTCAAGCAGCGCATTTGTGGTGCCGCTCATGGCCGAGAGCACCACGATGTTCCGGCCGGCGCCGGAGATAAGACGACCTACATTCCTGATCCTATCCGCACTTCCCACTGAAGTGCCTCCGAATTTCTTTACCTTCATCCTGTTTTCTTACCTGCTGTTGAAAAAAAGCTTCAATCGTTTTGCTTGCAAAATTACAAAAATTATTCCATTCAGCAAAATCCGGCAAGCCCCTAAAGCCCTTAAAGTCCTTATATTTCTTAAAGCCCTTAATTC
>USNC01000209.1 GCA_900555915.1 uncultured Porphyromonadaceae bacterium
TACGAGATCGCTCAGTGTCTCGTGGGCTCGGAGATGTGTATAAGAGACAGCTGCACTATTTAGTCTTATTTCTCTTTACCTCCATAATAAGAAGCATACCCGTAATGGTATCCGTAGCGATAGCCGTATCCGTAGCGTCCTCCGGTGCTTTCCGTTCCGTTCAGTATCATGGAGAGGTTCTTGAATCGTTTCACGGTATACATTGTTTCCAGTTCGGAGAGCATGGTGCGGTCCAGCAGGCCGGAACGGACAACGAAGATGGTGCGGTCCGCCAGCTTTTCGATGATTTGTGCGTCGGCCACAATGTCGACGGGCGGACAGTCGATGAAGATATAATCATATTCCGGTCTCAAAGCTGCTATCAGATCCGCCAGCTTGCTGTCCTCCAATATCTCCGTAGGGTTGGGAGGGACTGTGCCGATGGGGATGAAGTGCAGGTTTTCGTATTCCTTGTGAGGGACAACGATTTCCTTCCAATCTTTAATTTGATTGTTTAGGTAATCACTGAGTCCCTTGCCTGGAGAATCAATATAGGAGGAGGTGGTGCCATGCCGCAAGTCGCCGTCGATAACCAGAATCCGTTTCTTTTTGATGGCAAAACTCATGGCGATGTTCAGGGTCAGGAAGCTCTTGCCGCTGCCGGGATTGAACGAGGTCAGCACGAAGACATTCTGACTGCTGTCCTTGCCTGCCATAAAGTCCATGTTGGAACGTAGCACGCGGAATGCCTCGTTGATGATGTTGCGGTTGCCTTCACTCACCACGATGGTATTTATCTTCTGCCGCTTCTTAAGTTGCCATTTCCTTTTCGTGCCGGGGCATTGGGGAATCTCGCCTATGAGCGGCACACTCAGGCTTTCCAGGTCTTTGCGACCACGCACTTTGGTATCCATGTTCTCCTTCATGAAGATGATGACTGCCGGTAGCAGCAGCCCGACGGCAAATGCCACCAACAGGATATTCATCTTGCGGGGGGCGGTAGGAAACATGCTGCCGTGCGGAGCAGTGATCAGACGGGTGTTGTAGGCGGTGAACGCTTGTGAGAGTTCGTTTTCCTCACGTTTTTGGAGCAGGTAGAGATAAAGCTCTTCTTTCACTTTCTGCTGGCGTTCCACCGATAGCAGGTATTTCGCCTGGTTCGGATTGGATGCCAATTGGTGGGTGGTAGCCTCTTCCTGTCGGCGGATGCTACGGATTTGAGTGTTCAGGGAGACGATTAGATTATCGACGGACTGGATGATGGTGTGCTGCATGCTTTGCAGGGAGTTTGCCATGTTCTTTACCAGCGGGTTCTTCTCGCTGCTGTTGGCTATCAACCGGTTGCGGTCGAGCACCAGATTGTTGTATTCGTTGATCAGAGTTTCTATATTGGCGTTGACGATGCCGGAATTGGTGGGTAGCGGACGATTCAATTGATTGGCGTCCAGTTCCCTGCGGATGTATTGGGCGGTGGAGAGTTGGTTGTTCAGCGCCAACAACTCTTTTTTGTTTTCGGCAGACTGTGCCATGTAGAGGTTGGAGGCTGCCTGTACGTCGGGCAGCAGGTGCTCGCTCTTGTAACTGGAGATGTTTTCGTCCACATGTCCCAGTTCGTTCTCTATCACGCCCAGACGGTCGCTGATGAATTGCGAGGTGCTGACGGCAATTTGGTTCTTGTCCTGAATCCAGTTCTCGTTGTAGACCTCGATCAAAGTGTTTAGGATGTCTTCCGCTTTCCGGATGGAGGTGGCGTTGATGCTGAGATTGATGATGGTGGCTTTTTCGTCGCCCAATTCGGCGACCAGTTCGCTTGCATAGGCGTTGGCGACGTTGCGCACGCCTCCACGCGCGTATCGGATAGGCGTATTCTTAAAAGCGTCGCTGAACTCTTGCGCGGGAGATATGACTATCGTACCGGCGGAGGTATGTATGGAATCACCCATTTGGGCGGAGAAGGTTTCTTCTGTGCTTTCTCCCGATACTTCAAATTCGGAAAGGATGAACGTGTCTTTTGAGGATAACTCGATGGTGAAGCTCAAGTTGTTTTCTATCTTGTCGGGGAACGTGACGACTACGGGAGCCGATTTGTATAAATCGACGTCCTTCAATCCCCTGCGGACGGTGTAACTCTCGTTCAATCCCAACCGGTTGACTACCTCGGTCATCAATGTGAGGGACTTCAACGTCAGCAGCTCATTATTGATGTTGGTATTGGACTTGAAGATGCCCAAATCGGAAAATTCGTTCATCGCTCCCGTCGAAGAACTGCTGTTAGAGTTGTCTTTTACGAGGATGGCGGCGGTACGGGTGTAAATGGGGGGAGTGCTCAACAGGTACAACATCGCTACGGCCAAAGTAATGAACAAGGATATGGCGAACCAATGCCATTTGGGAACAAACATTCCCCATAAATCCTGTATTCGTATAAAATCGTCGGAAGGCTTTTTCTTTTCAATCATAATAATATTAATTAGTTATGAGCTGACTACTTAAACAACAACACTCCCAGCGAGGTGAGGAACGACCCAATGCTGATCCATAGTCCTACACTCTTCACACTGTTCTCATTCAGTGTGGATTGTCCGGCACGCACCTTGTTGGGCTGCACATACACTACGTCGTTCTGCTTCAGATAATAAACGGGAGATTTGAATAAATCATAGGAGCGGAGATCCACCCAGTGCGTCACTCGTTCTCCTTTTTCTTCGCGGATTACGAAAATGGCATCCCGCTTGCCGTAAATAGTCAGGTCGCCTGCCATGCTGATAGCTTCCAGCAGGGTTATATAGTCCTTGGAAATGCTGTATTTCCCGGGAGTTTTTACTTCACCCAAAATGGAGAAGCTGAGATTTATGAATTCCACGGTGACCACCGGGTCGTTCACCAGATTTTCTTCTTTCAGCCTTTGCTTTATTAGCGCGGCAATCTGGCTCCGGGTCATACCTGTCACAGTGAGCTCTCCCAATATAGGAAAGTCGATGTTGCCCTTGTCATCCAGTGTATAGCCGGAAATTTCCCCGTTGTTATTGCCGCTATTTGGGTCTTTGGAACCTACTCTGTATTGCACGCGGGCCAAATTGAACAAAGCTGCCAGTTCGGGGTCTTTACTTGATACTATGATGGATATCTGGTCCTTGGGTTGAACGGTGATGTCTTGAGGCGGGGCGATCGCTTCGGGACTGTTGACCTGCACATCCTGAAAATAGATAATCTCTTTTGACGTATTGCACGAAGTGAGCAATGCCAACGAGAAGAGCAGATATAAAAGATGCTTCTTCATATTAAATGTTTCTTTGTTGAATGTTCTTGTATTAATTTTTGATGTTTAATTCTTTGTTTTCTTCTTCTTCTTCAATATTTTTGCTGTAATGTAGAAGTGCATGGCTGTCCATACCGCCACGTCCAGCAGGAACAACACTGTGACGGATAGATAGGGGGCTAAGAGTGTGTTGGACATAATGAAAATCCAGGCGATGCCCAGGATGAAGCCCAGTGCCTGATGTTGAGACATCCCCAGGGCGATGAATTTATGATGGATATGATTCTTATCGGGAAGAAACGGAGGCTTGTGAGTGCGCAGGCGGTGGAGTACCACTCGGACTACATCCAGCATCGGCACCAGCAGGAAGGAAAATGACGTCACGATGGCACCGGGGAAAATCTTTTCCTTGACGGGGTCGAACATACCTGTCTCTTATACACATCTGACGCTGCCGACGATCTTACGCGTGTAGAT
>USNC01000210.1 GCA_900555915.1 uncultured Porphyromonadaceae bacterium
TCTACACGCGTAAGATCGTCGGCAGCGTCAGATGTGTATAAGAGACAGGATCAATATTTTACAGATACCATTTAGACACCATATCATAAACTGCAAAGCATACGCATTATGCCTAAAAAACATAAATAAAACCCCTAAATACAAACCGCATAATGACCTCATAACCTTGATATCTTTTATTTTCGCAAGCGAAGATAAAAATTTAACATTTAAAATTTTGAAATTCGTTTTTTTATGCGTAGATTTGCATATTCAGAGTCAAATCTGCCTAACCTGCTAATCTCTACCGCATGAAATCACGACTCTCACTATCCATTCTCCTCTTACTGGCAGCGCTGCTGCCGGCAAACACCGCAGGCGCTTCCCCTAAAGACGACAATGTGATCATCGACGATGAGCTGCGCGTCTACACCATAAGCGAGAAACGCGGATCCATATATCAAGTGAAAGCGGAATCCGACACATGGTATGAGGCCCTGAAAAAAGAGGGATATGCCGACGCAGTGACCATCTACAACGAGAATATCAGCATCGACAAGGCATCCGCACCGGGAGCGAAACCTTTCTACCGCAGCTGGGAGTCGCCCGACGTGTTCTACAACGGTGCAAAACTGTGTCTGCTCCACATTCCCCTCGCCAAAGGAAAGAAAGCGAAAGCCTCATTCGTGCAGACCTACAAGGCACCGGAACATTTCTGCAACATAATGCTCACTTCCTCGCAATATAGGAAAAAGCACATGAAGGCTCTCGTAAAAGTGCCGGCGGCACTGGCGGGGAGCATAAAGGTGACTCCATATAAATTTACAGAAAACATCACGCTGAGTTCAGAAACCCATCCCAACGGCTCGGTGACCTACACCGTCGAGGCCACCGACCTCGAGCCGTGGCGCTACGAAAGCCGGGCTCCTGAAGCCTCCACCGACTCGCCCCAGATCATCATCACCGGACAGTTTGCCGACGCCCCGGACCTCTACCGCCATTTCCTCAGATACCTCGACACGGCGGATGTCGACAGCCGGGAGATAACCGACATAGCAGGTATGCTGCGCGCCAAGGCATCATCCGATGAAGCGCTTATCGACAGCACTGCCGCATGGGTGAGGCAAAACATACGCTATCTTGCGGTGGAACACGGCGAATATGCGTTCCGTCCGGCCTCCGCCGCAGAAGTGATAAGAAGCCGCGCCGGCGACTGCAAGGGCTCGGCCAATCTCATAAAGGCCCTGCTGAGGAAAAACGGCCTTGACGGACGGCTGGCATGGGTGGGAACCAAGGGAGACATCGCATTCGACTGGGACGAAGTGCCGGCGCTCTGCTCGGGCAACCATGTCATAGCCGCATGCCTGCACCGCGACAGCATAATCTATCTCGACGGCACCACCACCTGGGCGAGCCCGGGCTATATCCTCCCTCCATACGCGGACGACGCGTGATGATAGAAGACGGCGACAACTGCATCATAACCAACGTGTCAGAGACAGGACGGGAAGCCGACACGGAGAGAATATCGGCAGATTTCCGCATCTCCGACAATGACCTTGCAGGCGAAATCAAAGTCAGACTCGGCGGCGTGGCAAAAATGTCGCTGCTCTCCTCCATGGCCGGACACGAACCGCGCCACCGCATGAACATAGCCGGACGCTACATATCCTATCCCAAGAAGAATACCGAAACCGACGACATACGCATCGACGCCGACCTCTCGCGCGACGAAGTGGTGATCACCGCCGCCGTGAGGGAGACAAACGGCGCCCAGAAGATAGGCGACCGTATATATATCGATCTCAAACCGATACGCGACTCCTTTCTGACAGTGGCCGACACCACCGACCGCACACACGACTATGTGCTTCCCTTCGGCTACACCGCAGAGTATGACTTCACCGTGAAACTACCCGACGGCTACCGCCCGGCATCCCTGCCCGAACCGGTAGGCATCGACAACGAATGGCACGAAGCCTCGCTTGAATACACGGAGACCGAAGGCACACTGAGATGCCGGGTGTGCATATCGGCCAAGGAGCTGCGTGTGCCCCTGCATATGCTGCCCGGCCGCAACGAAGCGGTGAGGAAGCTGCTCCGCGCCGCCGACACCAAACTGGTGCTGACACCGGCCTGACACCTTATCCCCTCATCCCCTTATCTCCTTCTTACCCATAATCCAACCTATAGCCTAAAGCCTAAAGCCTAAAGCCTACAGCCTAAAACCTAAAGCCTAAAAGAGCCATGAAAAGAACAATCACACTTATCTGCGCCGCCGCAGCAATCGCACTTCCTTTCATAGCAAGAGGTGCCGATATGAAATTCCAGAAGAAAGCCGCTGAGAAAGTATGGAAGATGCGTCCTGACCTTTTCGACGCGCACCGTGAGATTCCCGACTCACTCAAAGAGCGGTTCTCAGCCGTCGTGATAGGACAGTTTGACTATATCGACGCCGACTACCAGTCGTTTCAGGACGGACGCGGCACAGAGACAAGATCCGAACGCGAGTATTTCACCCGCAGGATGGTGAAACTCCTCGACCAGAAGGCGGTGGAGGATTTCTCAAAACATGAGTTTGGAGAGAAGGCGCGCATACGCTCCAACTACCGCCGGAACGTGGCAGAGACAGAAAGCACGTTCGGCGCCCGCATCCATAAGCCCGACGGAAGCATACACGATGTGGACATGTCGAAATCATTCGCCGTCACCGAAGGTAAAGAGGGGAAAAACACCATTCTGCACAAAATCGACATACCGGGACTCGAACCGGGCGACGTGCTGGAATATTTCACCTATACCAAAGACAAGGTGCGCGAATTCGACCTCCCGCCGGTAAGGCTCATGCTCGCCGATGAATATCCTGTGCTGGAAAGCGTGATAGAGGGAAAATTCGATCCTAATCTCACGGTGGAGTTCCGCGGCTTCAACGGAGCCCCCGACATGCAGTGCGGCACCGACGACAAGGGCAAAAACAAGGCCACCCAGCATATCGGCTACATCCCGGCCATCACCGACCGGCACTACGTCAACAAGACACGCACAGTGCCGTTCTACAGTTTCTACGTGCTCAACAACACCTCGCCCTACCGCTTCTATCCCAAACAGATGCGCCGGGGAGGACTCTACCAGAATCCACTCGCCGGCACTATCTTCCGCGACATATCGCTGACTATAGCGGCGTCAGACTACAGCGGATCGAAAATGCCGGGAAAGGTGCGCAAACTGATAAAAGACTTCCGCACAGCCAATCCAGAAGCCTCCGCCGACCAGTTGACCGACATGGCCTGGACCGCCGCCAACTATGTCAACATGACCGACAAGGACACCGACGTGTCCGACTATTGGCTGGCCCTCATGATGTGCGACATACTGAAGAAAGAGAAGATAGCCGACAATGCCGGAGTGGCTTTCATCAATCCTTCCAACGACGTGCCTACCCAGGAGATAGTCAACTGGCGGCAGCCCGATTTCGGCATGCTCATAGGCAACCGCATATATCTTGCCACCGATTTCAACACATTCCTGCCTTCGGAACTTCCGCCCCGATATCAGGGACAGATGGCGGCAGCCTATCCGGGCGACCGCGAAAAACTATGGAACTTCACCATGCCCACGATAGTGGAGACTCCGCTGTCGAAGTCGGGCGAGAACAGATTCGCCATCAAGTCGACCATAACCCTCGGCGAGGACAACGACGCCACCGTAGCCAACGAACTCACCCTCACC
>USNC01000211.1 GCA_900555915.1 uncultured Porphyromonadaceae bacterium
GGCCGAGGCCCGCTGGCTCTCACTGAGGGGCCGTCATCGCCGGCCGGGGCCGCTGCCGGATGTGCCGCTGCCGCCGTCGCTCCGGGATATGCTGGAAAGGGTGCCCTCACCGGCAATTCTACTGATCGACGATGCCATCGACAGCGGACGCACAATACTTGCGGTGAAGGCCTCGCTCCTCAAGGCCAACCCGCGGACAGTGGTCAGCACGGCGGTGATGACCGTCACCACTGCCGACCCTGAGGCCGACGCCGACTGCTGCATCTACCATAACAAGACATTGATAAGATTCCCATGGTCGAACGATTACAAGAAATGACTGACACGGGGGCGACATTTGTGGATTTGGACGGGACGCTGCTGAAAGGCAATTCCATGCGTATATTCATGAAGAGACTGCCATGGCTGCTCATGAGGCGGCACGCTCCGGGAGCGGCGGCGCTCTCGCTTTGGTGGATGGGATGGCGGATTACGCGCCTGGTGAGCCACCGCTCCATGAAGTGGCGTCTCACCCGCCTGGCGCGCAGACATCTCGCCGCCGACGACTGGGAGGACCTGGCCGGACGGATGCTTTGCAGTCTGAATCCGGCGGTGGAGGAGTATATGGATGCGCCGGCGCGTGCGCGCTGCCGCAGATATATCGCCACGGCGGCGATGGAGGAATATGTGGCTCCGTTGTGCCGAATGCTGGGCTACGACGGCGCGGTGGCCACGGTCTTCACCGACGACCCCGGCGAATATGAGGAGATGCGCGGAAGCGTGAAGCGCGACGCCGTCGTGGCCCTCATAGAAAGCGAAAGGCTGCGGCTGGAGTCATTCCTGACCGACCACAGCGACGACCTTCCGCTGGCTTCCGTGTTTCCGAGGCTGACCATCCTTGTCAATCCCTCCCGCAGGATGCTGCGCCTATTCCGCAACGTGGGCGCCTCGCGCTATCTGGATTTGAAAAGAAAATAGCCGCGGACTGCAATAGACTAAGTACAAAGAAAAGGGAGAATGGCCTGCGCCATTCTCCCTTGACTTTTTCAGAGACATATGTCTGTGTTGTCAGATATTGAGAGTGTCCCACACCTTGGTGTCGGTGCAGGTGGCTTTCACCTTCTGGGAGCCGACGGTAAACTCGAACTCTCCTTTCTCAAGAGTCCATCTGCCGTCGTAGCCTACGAAGGCAAGCGCGCTTGCCGGGATGGTGAAGCTTACGGTCTTCGTCTCGCCGGGCTTCAGGCTCACTTTGTCGAAACCGCGCACGCGAAGCACGTCGGGTGTGATGGAGGCCACGAGGTCGCTGCTGTAGAAGAGTATGCCTTCCTTTCCTTCCACCTTGCCGGTGTTCTTCACATCCACTGTGACTGTGATCTCGTCGGAGGTGGTGAACTCTGACTTGTCTACCTTGATGTTGCTGTATTCGAAGGTGGTGTAGCTCATGCCGAACCCGAACGGCCACTGCACGTCGATGTCGGCGCTGTAGTTGTAGGCGCCTTCCATGGTCTTGACGGTCTCACACGGTTTGTGGTCGTAGAAAGCGATTGCGTTGTGCCAGCGGGGATAGGTGTAGGGAAGTTTGCCGCTGAAGTTCCGTTTGCCGGAAAGGAGAAGGGCCAGCGCGTCGCCGCCGTAGTTGCCCGGAAGAAGCACGTCGACCACAGCCTTCGCCAGCGGCTCGATCTCGCGGATGATGCGCGGACGGCCCTCGTTGAGCACCAGGATGATCGGTTTGCCTGTCGCGGCAAGGGCTTTCACGAGCTGCTGCTGCTCGGGCTGGAGCGCGATGTCGTTGGTGTTGCCGGGAGTCTCGCAGTAAGAGTTCTCGCCCACACACGCCACTATCACGTCCACGCCGCGCGCCGCTGCCACTGCCTGCTGTATGCGCACATTAGCCACTTTCTCCCACTGGCCGTAGTCCTGCACATAGTCCATGCCCTGCTCCAGCACCACGTTGGCCGCGCCGTATTCATTGCGCAGTGCCTCGTAGATGGTGTTGTACTGGCTGTGGAATTTCGGATCGTCCGAACCCTGCCATGTGTAGCTCCAGCCGCCGTTCAGGCTGCGCATCGAGTTGGCGTTGGGGCCGGTGACGAGTATGCGCTTGCTCTGCGCCAGCGGAAGGATGTTGTCCTCGTTCTTGAGAAGCACCTCGCTCTCCACTGCCAGGTCAAGGGCTTTCTGCGCGTGCGCCGCGCTCGCGAACTCAGGATAGTCGGCCGGTTTGGTAGAGGGGGTGTCGAAGAGTCCGAGACGGAACTTCAGGCGCAGGATGCGGGCCACGGCGTCGTCGATACGCTCCATCTTCACCTTCCCCTCCTCCACGAGCTCCTTGAGCAGCGTGCAGAACTGGGTGTCGTAGGGAGTCATCGACATGTCGATGCCGGCGTTGATGGCGAGCATGATCGCCTCCTTGTAGTCGGCGGCGGCATGGTCGCGGTTCCAGATATTGTGGATGTCCGCCCAGTCGGTCACTATCATGCCGTCCCAGTTCAGACTCTCCTTGAGCCAGCCGGTAAGCATCTCCTTGTTGGCGTGGAAGGGGAGACCCTTGTTGACTCCCGAATTGACCATCACAGAGAGCGCGCCGGCCTCGATCGCCATCCGGTAGGGCTGGAAATATTTCTCAAGCATGTCCTGGTCGGTCACCGACGAGGGTGTGCGGTCCTTGCCGCTGACAGGGTTGCCGTATGCCATGAAATGCTTCAGGCAGGCTGCCACATTCTGCGGACCCACGCGGTTGGGGTCGTCGCCCTGATACCCTTTCACCATCTCCACGGCCATCGCGCCGTTGATATACGGGTCTTCGCCAAACGACTCCCAGATGCGGCTCCAGGCCGGATTGCGGCCGAGGTCCATCACCGGGTTGTAGACCCAGGGAATGTTGCAGGCCCTGCTCTCATAGGCGCATACCGCGGCTCCCTCGCGCACCAGTTCGCGGTTGAGCGAGGCCGCCATGTTTATCTCCTGCGGGAAGAGTGTGCCGCCGGTGGTGTATGTCGTGCCGTGGTTCTGGTCCACTCCGTATATGTCGGGGATACCGATATACTGCATCGATGCCTCCTGGATGCCGTTGATTATCTCATACCATACCTCGGGCGACTGCGCCTCGCTCTTCGGAGTGTTGAGGATGGAGCCCACGCGGTATTTCTCGATCGCTTCCTTGAGTTTTGCTTCGTCGAGCACCGGGCGGCCGTCGACGAGCGAATCGGCCGTCACCATGTCGATGGTGAGCTCGCACATCTGCCCGACCTTGTCGTCGAGGCTCATGCCTTTCATCACTTCCTTGATCTTGGCCTCGATATCCTTGTCGGCGGGTATCGCGGGCTTCACGGCCGGATTCTGGTTGGCGCACGACACTCCGAGTGCCCCGAGCGCAATCATTAAGAGTTTTTTCATTTAAGGTTGAATTTTACGGTTGATCGGATATCGCCCGACGAAGAGCCTAACCTGGCTATGAATTCTCCCGGTTCGGCCACCCATTCATGTCGGTCGGCATCGAAATATGACAAATCTTCCTTATTAACGGAGAATCTGACGGTTTTAGTCTCTCCCGGCTGTAAAAAAATCTTCTCGAAGCCCTTGAGTTCCTTCACCGGACGCGCCACGCTGCTTTGCGGATCGGAAATGTAGAGCTGCACAGTCTCCGCGCCTGCTCGCTTTCCGGTGTTTGTCACTGTCTCTTATACACATCTCCGAGCCCACGAGACACTGAGCGATCTCG
>USNC01000212.1 GCA_900555915.1 uncultured Porphyromonadaceae bacterium
ATAAGAGACAGCCCATATTGATGAGGATGCCGGAGTCGATGAAGACGCAGCTTCAGACTCTTGACGATGCCGACATCGAGGCTTTCAAGGCGGCATGCGCCGAAGCCGCCGGGCGTCTCACCGAGTTCCGGGCCGACGAAGGGAAGAAACTGTATGCATTTTTCAAGGAAAAGACTTCCAATATAGCGGCGCTTCTGGAGAAGGTGGAGCCGTATGAGAAGGACAGGGTGGTCAAGATTAAGGAGAGACTCGAGACGCAGTTGTCGCGGCTCACGTCGATAGAATACGACAAGGGGCGTCTGGAGCAGGAACTCATATTCTATATAGAGAAACTCGACGTCACCGAGGAGAAGACTCGGCTCCGGAGCCATATCAATTATTTTCTCGAGACGATGGGCGGCGAGGAGCAGCGTCCGGCTGGCGGACAGGGAAAGAAACTCGGTTTCATAGCCCAGGAGATGGGGCGGGAGATCAACACTCTCGGTTCGAAATCGAACGATGCCGAAATGCAGAAGATTGTAGTGATGATGAAAGACGAACTGGAGCAGATAAAGGAGCAGGTGCTCAATGTGCTCTGAAAAGCCGTTGCCAATGAAGAAAGGAAAGATTATAGTGCTCTCCGCGCCAAGCGGTACGGGCAAGTCGTCGATTATCCGGCGTCTTATGGATTATCCCGAACTGAATCTGGGATTTTCCGTGTCGGCCACCTCGCGTGCGCCCCGCGGAGAGGAGAAGCATGGCAAGGACTATTATTTCATCTCCCACGAGGAGTTTGTCAGCAGGGCGGCCAACGGTGATTTCGTAGAGTGGGAGGAAGTGTATCCCGGCACTTGCTACGGCACTCTGAAGAGCGAGGTAGACCGTGTCACCGACGAGGGACGCAACATCATCATGGACATAGACGTCAAGGGTGGCCTAAATGTGAAGAAACTCTACGACGGGCAGGCCCTGACGATCTTTATCCTGCCACCGAGCAAGGAGGAACTGGAACGGCGTCTGCGTGGACGGGCCACCGATGCCGAGGACGTGATACGGAAACGTCTCGACAAGGCTGACTATGAACTTGGATTCGCTCCGATGTTCGACCTCCGTGTCGTGAACGACGATCTTGACAAGGCCGTAGCCGAGGTGAGGGAAGCGATTCTCGGCTCCTGAACAGGAATGTCGGGCTGCGTTCGGAGTCAGTAGGAGTCAGTACTGAAACATACAAAACAAAAGGAGCGACACCATTGAAGGTGTCGCTCCTTTTGTTTTATGAAGAGTCTGACGTGGCGTCAGTCGTTCTGGGCGTAATAACTCTTGTTCATGCCGTAGCCGCCGTATGATCCGCCACCTTCGGTGCCGTTGAGCAGGAGCGACATGTTGCGGTATTCCTTGCTGCGGTAGACGTTTTCAAGCTCAGGCAGCAGGCTGCGTTCGAAGAGTCCGGCGCGAATCACGAAGATAGTGTTGGTGCAGACGGTGCTGAATATCCTTCCGTCGGCGATCATCTGTATCGGGGCGTTGTCGATGAAGATGATGTCGTATTTCTCGCGGAGTCTGTCGATGAGCGGTTGCAGACGACCGTTCTCAAGGAGTTCGGTGGGGTTGGGAGGAGTCTTGCCGCCCGGGAGCATGTCGAAGTTCTCATGCAGTCTTCCCTTCACGATGGCATCTTCGATATTGGCCACCTTGCCCGACAGGCACTGTGCGAGACCGGTCTCCGGATTGCCGACATACGAAGAAGAGGAGTTGCGGCGCATGTCGCCGTCGATCACGAGCACTTTCTTGCCTCTGATGGCGAGCGACATGGCGAGATTGACAGTGACGAAACTTTTGCCGGAACCGGGATTGAAACTTGTCACCATCACCACAGGGCAGCGGTCGCTGTCGTCGAGCATGAAGTTGAGGTTGGTCCTCACCACGCGGTATGCCTCGTTGACCACGTTGCGGTTGCCTGCGTTGACCACCACCATATGCTCCTTGTCGTCATATTTCTTGCTGTTGACCTTTGGAATCTCGCCGAGGAAAGGCATGGTCAGACCCTTGAGGTCGTTCTTGTCCCTTACCTTCGTGTTGCTCACTTCCTTCACGTAGATGGTGCCGATGGGGATGGCGAGGCCAAGAATGAAGGCTATGGCGAGAATGGACATTGCTTTGGGCGAGGTGGGATCGGAGTCGCCGTTGGGGCGTGCTATGATTCTTGTGTTGTAGGCGGTGAATGCCTGGTTAAGCTGATTCTCCTCTTTTTTCTGCAGAAGATAGAGATAGAGGTTCTCCTTCACTTTCTGCTGGCGCTCCACGCTCAGCAGGAAGCGGGCCTGCTCGGGATTTGAGGAAAGGTTTTTCTCAAAAGAGAGTTTCTCCTTGCTGATGTTGGCGATGCTTGTGGAGAGGAGTTTTATCTGGTTGTCGATCGAGGCGATGATCGCGTTGCGCGAGTCGGCAATCTGAAGATTGAGGCTGCTTGCGAGGGGGTTGTCTTCCGAAGAGTTGGCTATGACCGAGTTGCGGTTGATCACCATATTGTTGTGTGCTGCGATCTGGCTCTCGAGCATCTGGCTCTGTATCCCGGTGTTGATCGGGAGCAGGTCGGAAGCGTTGTCGTTTTTCTCCACATGGTCTTTGAGATAGCGTGCCATCTGGAGCTGGTTGGTAAGGTCGAGCAGTTCCTTCCGGGCAGCCTGTTCTTCGGTGAGGTTGATCGAAGCGCTCGTGAGAAGGTCGGGAATCTGGTTGTCCGATTTGTAGTCGGCTATGTCGGAGTCCACATCGTTGAGTTCCTGGCTCAGCGATTTGAGACGCTCGTCGATAAAGTCGGAAGAGGCGAGGGCCACCTCGTTCTTGTCGGAGATCCAGTCTTCATTGTAGATCTGTATCATGGTGTTGAGCACATCCTCGGCTCTTCTTGCGCTTCCGTCGATGACCTGAAGATTCACCACCGAGGCTTCTTTTCTCAGCTCGTTGACCGACAGCTTGTTGAGCCATGCGTCGATGGCTCCTTTCATTGAACTGCGTCCTACCTTGATGTTGTAGTCGATAGGTTCGCCCTCTTCCTTGTCCTTGCCGTAGAAAGGAGTTTTCTCGATAACGATTTTTCCAAGCGGGGTCATCACGGGTTCGCCGAAGTGTATGGGTTTCTTCTGGTCGAAATCAACCTTTTCGAGTTTTACAACGAATTTATCGAGAAAAATTTCTTCTTTTTCGTTGATTTTCATGCGGAAACGTCCGCCGGTCTTGTCGTTGAGAGTCTCGAAAGTGACATTGACCGGGAGCGATGCGCCGTAAAGCACGTTGCTTCGCAGACCTTTGCGCATGTTGTAGTTGGTCTGCAGGCCGAGCCGTTCCACCACCTTCTCCATCAGGTCAGGCGATTCGAAATATGCCATTTCGTTGTATAGATTGTTGGTGGCCTGACCTATACCAAGGTCGGCAAACATCGCCAGGGCGCTTGAAGACCCGCTGTTGTCCTCGTCTTTGATCTCAATCTGGGCTGAGCGGGTGTAGGCCACCGGTTTCCATGCGAGATAGAGCACTGCGAGCCCCATGCAGACCACAAGCGAGAGCAGTATCCATTTCCAGCGGCTCACAATAGCCTGGTAAAGTTCCCTGGGTGTCAGTTTCTGTTCCGCTACCTTGGTCGGTTTCGATGTCTGTTCGAAATTAGCTTCCATATATTATCTGTCTCTTATACACATCTCCGAGCCCACGAGACACTGAGCGATC
>USNC01000213.1 GCA_900555915.1 uncultured Porphyromonadaceae bacterium
CGCGTAAGATCGTCGGCAGCGTCAGATGTGTATAAGAGACAGATATAGAAAAGTCCCAGCGATATGAAGATCGCAATGGGGATGGTGGAGGCGGCTATGAGAGCCACCTTAAGCGGAAGCAGGAGCATGATGACCACTACCACGGCTATGATGGCCACGAGAAGTTCGACGAGGAAATAATTGACAGAACTATTGACCACCACCGGCTGGTCTGTGATCTTGAACATCGTGACGCCGGATGGAAGCGTGCGTTCGAATGCCTGCAGCTGCCTGTCGACTTCTGCGCCCATCTCCACGATGTTGTATCCTTCCTTCATCTGCACACTGAGCAGAATGCACTTCTGGAAATTGTTGGTGATATAGCTGTCGGGATCCGGATATTCACGTTTGATATCGGCAATGTCGCCGAGGCGCACCACTCCGCCGCCGGGCATGGAGAAAACAATCATGTCGGCGATGTCCTTGATATTGCCGAAAGTGCGCTTCACTACGATGGGATTCGAGTAGTTGTCGCTGCTCAGCGAGCCGCCGGTGGTCTGAAATCCCTGCGCGAGGAGCGTCGCGCCCACGGTGGCTTCTGAAAGGGCGTAGTGCTTCAGTTTCTCGGGATTGAAGTAGACGGCAAACTCCTCTTTCTGCATGCCGGTGACGTCCATGGTGCCAACGCTCTCCACGGTGCGCAGACGGCCCTTGAGGTCGTCCATGTAGTCGTTGAGCTCCCGGTAGGTCTTGTCGTCGCTCTGCATCGTGATTAGGAGAGCGGAAGTGTCGCCGAAATTGCTCATTGTCTCCACGCCGAGCACACCGGGCGGGAGAGTCATTTTCACCTGATCCATTCCGATTTTGAATTCGTTCCAGAATGGTTTGGTGTCGGTGACGCTGTTGTCGAGTTCGACGAAGATGATAGCCATTCCGGAAGTCACCTGCGAATGGGTCTTTTTCTTGTTGACCTGCTTGTAGGAGAAAACGTATTCCTCGAGCGGTTTCAGCACTTCCTGCTCAATCTGCTCCACAGATGCTCCGGGATAGACAGCGGCCACCACCCCCTCGCGGATGGTGAATGAAGGGAACTCATTCTTGTCCATCTCCTTGAGGGCATAGATGCCGAAGGCGAGGAATATGCAGACGATAAGGATCACCTCCTTGCTGTATTTCATGCCGGCAACCACAATGGGGTTGGGGTTGGACAACGGTTTTGGCGCTGCGCCCGCCGAGGCTTTCGCCGGTTGCGAACTGGCGTTTCCGTTGGTTTTAGTCGTGTCGTTGGCCATGGCGGTGGTTATTTAGAGGTTGTGGTGATGACTGGTGTGCCGGTGCTCACCTTCTGCATTCCGGCTATGATGAGAGTGTCGCCGGGGGCAAGGCCTGATTCTATTGCCACCCCGTCGGTGCGGAATTCATCGGCGGTGACATATTTGCGGGCAGCCTTGCCGTTTTCTACCACCCATACAAACTGCCGGTTGTCGGCGCTCAGCAGCACTGCCTGCGACGGCACCACATAGTTTCGGGATGCTATGTCGCCGGTGGCGGGGTCGAGTCCTGCCACTTCCACGTTGGTTATCATCCCCGGAAGGATTTTGCCGTCGGCGCTTGGAATGTTGAATTTCACGTTGTAAGCGCGTGTCAGCGGGTCTGCCACTACGTCCTTGTGGGCGAGGGTGCCCTCTACCGAAATGTCGCCGAGAGCATCGAAGGTTATTCTTGCGGATGCCTTCTTTCCGAAGCGTCCGATTGTCTCCTCCGGCACTGCTATGGATATCTGCAGATTGCCTGTGTTGACTATTTTTACCACAGGTTGCGACGGGAGGATGCTTTGTCCTTCGTCAGCGAGTTTTTCCGTGACGTAGCCTGAAATGGGAGCGGTGATTGTGGCGTCGCCTACCGCACGGTTGGAAATGGCGACGGCATTTTCCGCCTGTTTCAGTTTTTGCTGCACTTCCACCCATTTCACATCGGGAAGTGCGTTTTGGTCATGGAGTTTCTTAAGACGGTTGTATAGGTCTCGCACCTGTTCGAGTTCGGCTACGGCTATGTTTTTCTCATTGTTGAGGCTTTCGCTTTTTATCCGTGCTATGACCTGGCCTTTGGCCACCTTCTGCCCTTCTTTCACGTAGATGTTGGTTATGGTGCCGGGAAGCGAGAAACTGAGCATGGTTTCCTCTTCAGAGGCTACGGTGCCGGAGTATGATGCGCCCGAAGAAGAGGATGCGCTGTCTGCGGGATTGATGACTTGCACGTCTACTCTGACGTCCTGGGCCTGCTGCGGACGGTCGGTTTTCCTGCATGAGTAAGAAATCAAGGTAAGGCTGCACAGCATCATGATGCTGCAATGATGGCGTATTTTCATGTCTTAAGTGTTTTTCAGGTTGTGGTATCGTGTTTTTCTTATTAAATTAAAGTGGAATAAGTTATCAGTAAAACGCGCGAAAGACAGAAAGGTTTAACGAAAAAACGCGCCATGGAGGCGATGCGGCTTGCAGGCAAGTTTGTCCCAAAGTTCGGACTCTTCGGGTGTATATCGTCGGATGGTCGGGATATCTTCCGTAAATCGTAAATATGGAATGATGCGGAATTAACTATTTTTTTTGAAGAATAGACATACGTTTTCAAATATTATCGCTAATTTTGTGAAATGTTCTCAAACGGACTGAAAATGGGGTCAGACCTTTTCTCTCTGATATAGGAATCAACAGCAATGACAAAATACTTACTATATATTTTATATGCGTCAGTAGTTCTGCTTGCAGGCGGCTGCAACAATGATATATTTGTGCAGCCCGTGCCGGAAATCGCAGACTCTGTCATCTTGTCGGGCAGCGGCGGACCGCAGACCGTAAAGATCCGCCGTAGAGGACTGGTCGGTGTCGTTTTCGACAATGACTTCTCGTCGATCACCTACCATAGTTTCTATGATTCCAAAGGCAACTGGATTCCGGATTCGTCGCCGATGACGGAAGTGGCCAGGATAAGGTATTATTCCCAAAAATTTTTTGTGGAGTGCAGACTGAATGGAGACGAACTGGAGATAGAGGCTGTCGACAATGCCTATCGTGAGCAGAAATTTTTGTGGATTGGGCTTGACTACGGCTATACTGTCAAATTTCTCAAAGTCATGATAGATCCCGTCAAACCACTTGAGATAACAGAATTTGGATTTTCTTCGGAAAATATAAGCTCCGGATTCCATGTTGATAGAGGAATCAGAGAGTATTTTCACAATAATACCGACAGTACACTTAGAATGGTAGTGTATCCTTACCGCGACGCCAAGGCCCGCATGAGGCTTACGCCAGACAGTGAAAGTTACTGGAGCGGAGGAACGGTGGGGAAAGTCACGTTGCCCGGGTATTCCGATGGCGAATGGCTGCCTTCGGCAGGTGATATGGTTGAGACAGAGATCGGGACTGTCACTTTTTTTACTCCGACGACTGTGGATCCTGACGAAGAGACGGTGGTGGAGGTGCCTCCGCATTCTTCTGTCCGGGTGCAGGTCAATGTGAACTATCGTCTTTTTTCCACTGATTATGGGGCGACTCTTCAGCTGCCCAACTCCCACATCATATGGATGGTAGCCGGTAGATATGAATTATGGCAGCCTGTGGAATACACAATGGATGTAACACCGTGGGAATCATGAGGATGCTGAGATTGATGATCTGTATAATGGCTGTCTCTTATACACATCTCCGAGCCCACGAGAC
>USNC01000214.1 GCA_900555915.1 uncultured Porphyromonadaceae bacterium
ATATATGACTATACGAAGGAAGTGCTCGAGACATTGAAAGCAGCCGGAGCCACACCCGCGTTCATACAACCCGGCAATGAGATAAGTTACGGAATGCTATGGGGAGCCGAGGACGCTCCTTCATCCACACTGAAAAAGACACTGATGGGAAGTGACGCCAACTGGACACGCCTCGGCAAATTGCTCTCAAATGCCATCAGGGCTTGCCGGGAGACATGTCCGGAAGCAAAGATTGTGCTCCACACCGAAAGGGTGGCGCAACCGGACGTCCTGGAGAACTTCTACAGACAGATGCGAAAACTCGATGTGGATTACGACATAATCGGCCTGAGCTATTATCCTTATTTTCATGGCGACATGAATGTGCTCGACAAAGCATTGACAGGACTTCAGGATTCATTTCCCGACAAAAACATCATGATAGTGGAGACTGGCTATTCTTATAAATGGGAAGTGCCCGGCACGACCCACGATTTCTCCGGGAAATGGGAATACAGCGAGGCCGGGCAGGATAAGTTCGCACGGGATCTCGTGTCGACACTTGAAAAGCACAGCAAAGTGAACGGTCTGTTCTGGTGGTGGATGGAATACAACGCCTATGGCACATCATTGTCGGGATGGTATAACGCGCCTTTATTCAACAGTCTGGACGGACGCGCCACCGAGGCGCTCCGCACTATATGCACATTCGCGGAGGGATCCGGAGTAGACAGTCCTTCGGAATATGGCCATGCGCCCCGGATATGGTATGATCTGAACGGATACCGAATCAAAGACTCCACCCCCGGCCTGCGCATAGGCGGCGGGAAGAAGATACTCGTGCGCTGAGCGCACACATATCCTTACATATAAAACCGCAGGCATTCCCGGCCTGTGGTTTTTAATATATATGGTTAACGGATATTAGCGATACTTATTATGTCGGCGAAAACACCTGCTGCCGTCACTTCCGCACCGGCGCCATATCCCTTGATCTCCATGGGATATTCCTTATAGCGCTCGGTAGTGAGCAGAATCACATTGTTGCTGCCCTCGAGATTATAGAACGGATGGGACTGGCCCACGCTTCGCAACCCTACCGATGCCTTTCCATCCTCAAGCACCGCCACAAACCTGAATTTCCGCCCGCTCGCCTCCTCCGACGCTCTCAACCTCTCAAAATCCACGTCCATCGATTGGAGATTGCTTATGAAAGATTCAGCATCCCCCTCAAACAGATGATCCGGAACAAACAAACGACGCTCCACATCGTTCTGCTCTACCGCATAGCCTGCCTCGCGCGAGAGAATCACAATCTTCCGGATCACGTCCTTACCTGACAGGTCTATACGTGGATCCGGTTCGGAATATCCTGCTTCGCGAGCCATCTCGACGGCTCTGCTAAGCGGCACATCGGCCGACAGGACATCAAAAATATAATTCAATGTTCCTGAAACGACGGCTTCGATCTTCAGGATCTTGTCGCCCGAGTTGATAAGTGAATTTATTGTGTTAATGATAGGCAGACCGGCGCCCACATTGGTCTCAAAAAGGAATTTCACATCTTTTTCCCTCGCTGTGTTTTTAAGAGCGAGATATGACGGATATGATGCTGACGCCGCGATCTTATTGGCCGTCACCACATTGACGTTGTGGCTCAGGAGTTCGGAATACAGGCCGGCGATTCTGTCGGAAGCCGTACAATCCACAAACACGGAATTATAGAGATTCATTCTCAGCACCTGCTCCATGATTTGTGACGGAGATGTGCTGAGAGCACTGTTGCCGATGAGCGTGGCATAGTGCTCCACATCAAGTCCTTCCTTATTGAATACGGCCTTGCGGCTCGATGCGATGCCCACTACGTTTATGCGGAGGTTTTTCTCACGCATGAGTTTATCCTGCTGCCGGGCGATCTGGCGAAGAAGACTTCCACCCACATTCCCGACTCCGACCACAAACACATTTAGCACCTGCGCTTCGGATAGAAAGAATGAATCGTGAATGACATTGAGAGTCTTGGTGAGGCTGCCGCTGTCGATCACAAAAGAAATGTTGGTGCGGGCAGCCCCCTGCGCACACGCGATGACCTCAATACCGTTGCGACCGACAGTATTGAAGAGTCTGCCGGCTATGCCCGCGATGCTGTTGCGCATGTTCTCTCCCACAATCGCTACTGTGGCAAGCCCCGTACGCACGGATACCTCATTAAACATGCCGCCGGCCAGTTCCACAGCGAATTCCTTTCTCAGAGTCTCGGCCGCAAGCGCGGCATCTGAATTCCTGACCGCGATGGTGGTATTGTTCTCGCTGGCCGCCTGCGAAACGAGAAACACGCTCACGCCCTTGTCTGTAAGAGCATTGAAGATACGGGAATTGACACCTATCACACCTACCATGCAGAGACTGCTGATAGTGACAAGAGCTGTGTCGTCGATTGATGAAATGCCCTTGATGACCTTTCCGGAGGCAATCGTATCTCCGCTAATCAATGTGCCGGGCGAATCAGGATTGAAAGTATTGCGGACCTTGATAGGGATATTCTTATGATATACAGGGTATATCGTAGGAGAATAAATCACTTTGGCACCGAAATTGCAAAGTTCCATCGCCTCGGTAAACGACAGTCGGTCGATCACATAAGCATTGTCGATAACTCTTGGATCTGCCGTCATGAATCCATCCACGTCAGTCCAGATCTCAAGTATCTCGGCGTCAAGAGCCGCGGCTATCACAGCCGCCGTATAGTCGCTTCCGCCTCTTCCGAGATTTGAAATCTCCCCTTCCGAATCGGTGGCGAGAAAACCGCCGCAGACAGCAATTCTCCAATCACGTGATGAAAACGCTTCATTGATAAGTTCACCTGTAAGATCAGTGTCAAGTATCTCCTCAGCATGCGGACCTTTCTTGGTGCGTATGAACTCAGCTGAATCAAAGTGCACTGCGTCCTGAATCACAGCCGATACTATAAGACTCGACATTCTCTCGCCGTAGCTGACTATGATCTTCTGCGCCCGCGGCGAAAGATCATGCAGCAGCGACACTCCCTTGAAAATATTGGCGAGCTGCTCAAGCATCGATCTGACGGCATCTGCGACACTTTGCCGCAGATGAAGGGGGACGAGCGCGTCTATCATTGAGTTATGCCGCTCCACGATACGCTCATAGATAGCAAGATACGACATGTCATCATTCTTGGCCATACGTGCCGCTGAGAGCAGCATGTCGGTGACACCACCGAGAGCAGACACTACGACCACCACTTTTCCACGGTTGGCACCGACAATGCGCCTGACATTGGCCAGACCATCGACAGAACCTACAGACGAACCACCAAATTTCAATACTTTCATCACCTCTTATTTATTTTTCAACAAAATTACAAAAAATCGACGAATACGACAAATGTCAAGCCCGCTCAATTGTTATAAGAATATACACGATCCTCAATAAACCAGATTAAAAACTCAAAACCAACTCCACATCAAATCATGATCACCACGCTGCTGATTATTTTCATCCTCGGCTATCTCCTGATAGCATGCGAGCATCTGCTCAATGTCAACAAAGCGACTTTCGCACTCATCATGTGCGCACTGCTGTGGGCAGTCTACGCACTCGGAGGGCATGACCCGTCGCTGTCAAACGATCTTATCGAGGCGCTCGGCGACACCTGCGAGATCTGTCTCTTATACACATCTGACGCTGC
>USNC01000215.1 GCA_900555915.1 uncultured Porphyromonadaceae bacterium
GCTCGGAGATGTGTATAAGAGACAGCATTATGAGAGTGACCAGAGCATCGTTCGTCACCGATCCTTTGAGCGAGAGCACCACATTGCTCGACGCCGCGGCGTCGTCGCTCACTTTCTTCATGAAACGGTGCAGATAGTCAGGCACAGTGTCGGCTGCCGCCTCCTGCTGCTGCTTCCTTTTGTCGGTGAATGAAAGAAACGAGTAGTTGTCGGTCTCCTCCGCATTGCTTATCACGTAGAAGAAACGGGAGTTGTCGCTCGTGGTCATGTTCATGTCTATTTCCACAAGTCCCGGGCGACCGGCTATCTGTCCGCTTCCGGTGCCATATATGGTGCCATACCAAAGCGGATTCTGCTTCTCATCGGTGTCATAGCAAAGTATCGACCTGGCATTGCGCACCTTGAAATTGAACACCGGATCATGGAAATACCGGTGGCGCAGCCAGCCGCTCAACTCCGCGGTGTGCCCCTCGGAATCGTATAGAGTGAGAGGCTTCACGTCGATAATGCCCTTTCCCATGGTGACAGAATCATTGCCGGCATGATACCACGTATTGGTGAAATCGATCTTCATCGATATGGTGTCCGCCCTCAGTTTTCCTACAAGATCGATATCGCTGAAAGTGCCGTAGAGTTTACACCTGCCCGAACCGAGACCTTTGAGATCGGAACAGAAAGCGGCGACAAACGGCTTCATCAACTGCAAATTCACCTTATTGGCATCGAAGTTGAAACTCAGCGAGTCTCTTGTCACCCATATGCCTCCGTCGATATTTGCACGCCGTTCCCTGGTCAGCGGATCCTTTATCACGGCATATATGCCCACTTTCATCTCCTCGGGGAAGAAAGTGGATGCGAGATCGCCATTGCCGAGCACCGCGCCGTTGTAGCTCAGGTTCCTGACCCTCAGAAACCTTGTGCTCGCCTGAGGAGTCTTGGTAAGCAGGCGGCTGCCGACGACCTCGCCGGTGGCCATGCCGCCGAACGTGACATAATTGATATTGAGAATGCTGAATATATAGTCGAGGTCGATATCATTTAGAGCGATCCGCAGATGGTCTGAAGGGTCTTCGGAGGCAACTCCGTCGATCTTGACAAACTGATTGCCATGCCTGATAAGGAAGTTGCTTACGGAAACGTTGCTGCCGGAATAATCAATCTTACCGTTGGCGATATTCCACACAGTCTCCTTGACAGTCACCGCCGACGGCAGGATATCGACATGGACGGCAAGCCTTTCCTTGCGGTCAAGAGCGTCGGGAATCTTACCGAACAGGGTCTGCAGCGAGACTCCGCCCTTGAGCACGCTGTCGAAGGTGGGATTGAACCTTACGTTGGCAATGACCTTGTCGTGCACTCCCGACATGTCGAGCACCAGCTGCACATCCCCTTTCTTGGCGGGGAAAATAACGGATGCGTCCACTTTAGCCATTCCTATAAACGCATCGACCATCACTTTCAGGCTCGTGTCGCGTATGAGTTTGTCCTTTCCCTGGCGCATGTGAGGCGTGGCAAGCGACAGGTCAAGTTTTCCCGCCCCGGAATCGAACGAACCTTTAATCGGTATTTCCGCGAGCGGGCATACTGGAAGTCCGAAGTAGTCGTAAGGATCAGCCACCCCCTTCACGAGGATATCAAAACTGAAATCATTACCGGCCACTTGCGTGCCGGATAAATCAGCGGGCGGGGGAATGAGCGATGGCAGCACCGAACTTAAAGCGCGTTTCATTTCCGCGGCCAATGTAGCGGGACTGATATGCCCAGCCATATCCGCATCCACCCAGTCTGACCTGAGACATACGCGTCGGGCAGCCGCAGTGTGACTGCCGCAGGAATAGCCGGCCACGGAGTCGATATTGAGCGAGAAATTGTCTAACGCCAGATTCTTCCCGCTGCCGGAAGAGAGCCGGAGATCTGAAATATGGAGCATCCCGATCAGATTATCCATATTGTCGCCTTCGGTATGCGTGTCGAGATTGAAGCGGAGGTCGCTTCCCGCAAGTTTTCCTTTAAGACCGAAAAGATCAGTATCGAGACCCATCACATCAATGAAGGCATCAAGAGTGGTGGCGCTCCCGTCGAGGAGCATGTCGGCTTCCATATCGAGCCGGAGCCTGTCGTCGTCGGAATTCAACGCCGCGTGGATCTCTTTTCCGCGTTTGCCGACATCAAGGACTATATCTGAAAGATTGTGGCCGCCTATGGCTACCGATCCAACTGCCAGGCTGATATCGCAGTCGGCGTTTCTGTCAAGGCCGGCCACTTCGGCATCAAGAGTGAACGAGCCCTCGCCTATCCCCGCATCGCCGGCAAGCAGCCCCAGCTGCATGGCATCGGCCACGAGCGACACCTTTGCCACCGGCCGACGCGACTTAAGCTGACCGGCCGACGCAATCAGTTTCAGCGAACCTATCGCGGTCTCCACCGTAGCGTCCACCTCCGCTCGCGCGGATTCGGACAAGTGTCCGCTCATATCTACCGACACATCTCCGGAGTTACGGATAAGGCCGATTGCCTTCGCTCCCAACCCCGGTATCGCCGCGGCGATGGAATTGAGCATGGGCCCTGAAACTCCAGCCTTCAATTCACGGAGGTTCACATTCAGGCTGTCTCTTCTGCTGAAGCCATCGGCCTGCGCACGCAGCCTCACAAAAGATCCGGCATCACGGTTGGAGAGCGCGAGGCTCCTTATGTCTACATCGTCTTTTCCCACACTTGCATCAAGCGAAATATCCCACGCCGTATCGAACGACGAGGCTGCGGGCAGACAATCCGACAGGTCGGACGGAGTGAAGTATCCCTCGATCTTTGCCTCAAGCGCCCTGTCAGAACCTAAATCCAGATCCACATCTCCGAATGAGAGGGACGTTTCGGGCAGTTCTATCTTCAAGTCCCTTACGCAAAGCATGTCGGTTCCATTCGGACCCGCTCCTTTCCCGAAAGCGACATCGCCGGAGAGCCCGCGGAGTTTGAAACCGGGAAAGACATTGCATTGCATGTTGCGGACACTGAATCTGAACAGATCGTTCTTCAACGCCGGTATGCTGAAATCCAGACGGAGATCAGTAAGTTCTATCTTTGAGAAAAGGAGCGGCGTGCCGTCGTCGGCAATCATCCAGGCTCTTGAGAACGAGGCTCTGGAGTCGCGCACCACGATATTGCGGAAACGCAGATCGAACCTCGACGGCGGTTTTGTCCTGTCCTTTGGGCTGAGGGCATCGATAAGAAACCCTATATTGAGGTCGCCGTCCTTTTCCTTCTGTGAAAGAGAGGCATCGAGGCCGATGATCTCCGCATAGTTGAAGACTATCCTGCGCTCGGCGAGAAGGCACCATATATCGATGCCCGCCGCCACCCTGCTTATCGACGCGCACTCCTCACCGCGAGGAGACTTCAGCGAGACATCGCTCAACACCACCTCACTGAAAGGTGACACGCCCAGGCCACCAATGGAAAGTTCACCACCGAGCAATCCGGACAACTCATCGCAGGCGACCATCCTCAAGCGGTCCTGCACGGAGGGCACAGACAGAAGCACGTAAACACCGGCATATGCGACGACGACAAGCATTATCAACAATATGATGATGCTTCGCAAAGTCTTATATATCGGTTTTAACACACTCATTTAAAATAATATAACATGGCCAAAAACACAACAGGGCGCGACCGGGCCGTCCATACC
>USNC01000216.1 GCA_900555915.1 uncultured Porphyromonadaceae bacterium
AGTGAAGGGTGAAGAGTGAAGGGTGAAGGGTGAGGGGGAAATTCCGGGTCTAAATTTTAAATTCTAAATTTTAAATTTTAAATTCCAAATTCCATTCAGTGTTCCCAGGGCATGATGGGGCGTCTGCGGGCTTCGGCTACGCGTGGCGACGGGGCGTAGGTGCCTTCCGGGTAGAGCATTATGCGGTGTTCGCGCACCCAGCCCCGGTCGTGGTTGCGTATCGTGAGCACCACGAGGCCGCGCTGTCCGCGTGTGCGCCGGCGCAGGTCGCCGGTCAGGTCAGTCATGTCGGCTACGCTGCGTGTCTCATACTCAAGCAGGTTGCGCCCGCCTGCGTTCACCCTCACAGATATTCTGTCGCCATAGCTCATCTGGCATTCGCGGCGACCCACGGCCACACGTTCCACACGGCGTGATGTGTAGATCGGTGTGTTGACAAAGTAATACTGACTGTTCATAACCGGATAATTTTGCGTGGTGTCACTCCCTCGGGCGTGCCACCCCATGTTTTATATAGCAAAATTAGCCGCAGTTACTGCCAACCTGTTGCAGCCTGGTGTTAATACTTGTTAATTCAAGTTTCGCTATTCGCGAAACTTGAGGTTTATGAGTTTATAAGTTTATGAGTTTATGCCCTCCCCAAGAGTCAATGCATTTGACGACACGGGGCGGCGAGACGCCGCCCCTCCATACTGCAACCGCACGCTGTCTATTAGTTGATTAGCGACATCCTCTTCACCCTTAACTCTTCACACTTAAAATCAATATGTGAGGCCGAATTGCCATAGCGGCACTATGCGGGAGTAGCCGGTCTCGATATCGTCTCTCACCACAATGCCGTTGGGATTCCCCTCCAGTTGGCGCGTTCCTTTATTCTTTCCACCTACTTCAAAAATGTGGTCTCCGATTCTGAAATCGGTGGTTTTTGAGGAAATGACATCATTGCTTACCCGCGTCTGGTTGTAGAAAAAGGTCTCTCTTACGTTGCCGGTATTAGGGTTGACAGTGAGCGCAAACATGAGGTTGGGGTTGTCGATATATATTTTCTCTATCTTTCCGAGTCTCCGTATCCCTCCGGTGTCATCGCGAAGCTGGCCTATCATGCCCGCCGTTTCCAGATAATACAGATATTCCGGCAGATCATTCCTGCTGACGCCCAGTTCCACACTCAGATTTGATACATTGGGCTTGAATGGGGCCATGCCCGATACGATTGTAAGCAGTTTCTTAAGTTTTCGGGATGTAGATACGTTCATTCCTGCATATTGGGGGATGTCGATCTCGAGAGTCTGGGTAATCACCTGCTGCAGCCTTATTTCATATCCGGGCTGATGGCTGAATGGGTAATATCCTTTCGACAGATAATCTCTGAAGAGGGGCAGTGGATGAAATCCGGATGGTAGTTCAACTTTATGTGCAAGTATCTCTTCCAAAGAAAAAGCAGGGAAATCAATATGATGATACATCGCAAGATATTCGCGAAATGACAATCCCTGCATGTGAAACATCAGTACCCTGCGGCTGAGGTCTGAAACCCCTTTGTGAATATCAAGGACACTGCTGCCGGTGAATATGACTTTAAGGTCTGAAAAGGAGTCGTAGATCTGTTTAAGTTCGCGCGACCATCCCGGGTATCTGTGTACCTCGTCTATCACGAGATTGGTTCCGCCTTCCTTTATCCATTGGTCGGCGAGTTCTATCAACGAATGTTCGGCAAACCATACGTGCTCTGCCGATACATACAACCATCTTTTACGGTCGCCGCTGTCCAGAATCCGCTGCTTGACAAGTGTGGACTTGCCTACGCCTCTGGGCCCTACTAATCCGATCATTCTGTCTTCCCAAAGTATGCGGGAGTACATATATCTGTGGAATTCTGTAGGAGTCCGGTTCAGTTCCTCCTGCATGTACTTTATGAGATTATAGTCGATCATGACAGTTATATTTGATATTGTTAAGAGGTCTGCGCTATGCAAAGGTCAGACTGCAGATGCAAAGATAACCATTTCACCTCAAAAGTGCAAATAATTATCAAAATTGCACTTTTAAAAGTGCAATTTACGCTTATTCTGCACTTTTAAAAGTGCAATTTACATAGGTTTTTTGCACTTTTAGGTGCGGAATCTAAAGTGATGCCCCATCCTTCGGATCCACCCTACGCGCGAAGCGCGCGAAGTGTGAAGAGAAAAGGGTGATAAAAAGCGGACGCCCGCGGATTTGAATCCGTGGGCGTCTGTTTAGTCTGTATTCGGGAGGTGTCAGTCGCGGCTGCCGCCGAAGATGCGGAGCAGCATCAGGAAGAGGTTGATGAAGTCGAGGTAGAGGTTCATCGCTCCCATAGTCGCCAGTTTGTCGGTCAGGGCCGGGTCAAGGTTGGCCGAGGCCAGACGTTTCACCTGCTGAGTATCCCATGCGGTGAGTCCGACGAAGATAAGCACTCCTACCACCGACACCACATATCCCATGGCCGCGCTTTTCAAAAACATATTCACCAGCATCGCGATGATAAGTCCGAAAAGAGCCATTGTCAGGAAACTGCCCATCTTGGTAAGATCGGCCTTCGTGAAATAGCCGTAGGCCGACATGGCGCCAAAGGTGCCGGCGGTGATGAAGAACGTGGCCACGATTGCCGGCATCCGGTAGGCGAAGAAGATGCTGCTGAGGAATGTGCCCATCAGCGCCGCATACACAATGAAGAGGGTGAGCACAGTGCCGCTCGCCATCTTGTTCATGCGCGCGGGAATCAGGATTGCCATTGCGAACATCGCGATCAGCATACCCCAGAACACGATGGTGTTGCCGAAGATGAAGCTGATCAGCGCAGGGCTCGAAGCCACACCGAGTGCGCAGAATGCCGACACGAGGAGTCCGATAAACATGCGGACATAGACGCGTTTGAGCACGGAATTGGTCTGGCGTGCCACTGCGGCCTGGTCGTAGTAGGCCGGTTGCGTCTGGTTATTGAAGTTTTCGTACATCTCTCAATAGAATTTAGAATTTAAAATTTAGAATTTAAAATTCAAGTTTCGCTTTCGCTCAACTTGAGGTTTATGAGTTTATGAGTTTATGAGTTTAGTTTATCCGAGGCTCGTCTCAGGACTTTTATCTGAGATTAATATTCTTATCTGAGATTAATATTCCCGAAAAAACCAACTCAACACCAAAATCCCTTATAGATTAGACAACAAACCCCATGCCAAAGTTTAATGCCATATCTACCTGCCTCCTCGCGCCGAAGGCGTCTCCTTGCGCCAAAGGCACCTCCTCGCGCGAAGCGCGCCGAAGGCGCGCTTCGGCGCGCTACATTCTCTCCGGCATCTCCATGCCGAGCAGCGCGGTGCCGGCCTTCAGCGTGCGGGCCACCACGTAGCTGAGCAGCAGACGAAGCTGGCGCACCGAGGCGTCTTCCTCGCGCAGGATGCTGAAGTCGTGGTAGAAGCGGTTGTATTCCTTGGCCAGCTCAAAACAGTAGTTGGCTATCAGCGACGGACTGTAGGCCCGTCCGGCTTCTTTCACCACCTCGGGAAAATCGGCCACCTTCTGTATCAGGTCCGACTCCGTCTCGTTGGGGATGGCCGTCGGCATATAGTAGGGGTCGAAATCCTCACCGGCGCGGCGGAGCACCGACTGCACGCGTGCGTAGGCTGTCTCTTATACACATCTCCGAGCCCACG
>USNC01000217.1 GCA_900555915.1 uncultured Porphyromonadaceae bacterium
ACGAGATCGCTCAGTGTCTCGTGGGCTCGGAGATGTGTATAAGAGACAGGAAGGATAGTGTTGTCCTTGTGTTTTTCCTTGACATTCATCATGCTGTCTGCCACAAGCAAGTGCCCGTGATTGACAAGAACTATGTCGTTGCACATTTCTTCTACCGCCGGCATGTTGTGCGAGCTGAGTATGATTGTAGTGCCTTGCTCCTGGAGTTTTTCGAGTATCTGCTGAAGTATCTGCCCGTTGAGGGGGTCGAATCCGCTGAAGGGCTCGTCAAGTATCACGAGACGCGGCTCATGCACGAGAGTGCATATGATCTGTACTTTCTGCTGGTTGCCTTTTGACAGCTCCTTGAGCCGGCGATGTTCCTGACCCTTGAGGTTGAAGAGTTCGAGGTAGTCGTTCATGACATTTCTTACCCGCTTCTTCTCGCCTCCTTTCAGCTGGCCGAAATACATTATCTGGTCCTCGATGCGCATCGTGTCGTAAAGTCCGCGCTCCTCGGGCATGTAGCCTATGTGGCGCGAGGCCTCTATCGAGGCGTCTTCTCCCAGTATGCGTACATGCCCCGAGTCTATCGTCAGGATGCCGTTGATTATGCGCAGCAGGGTGGTCTTGCCCGCGCCGTTGGGCCCGAGAATGCCGCATATGGACCCTTCCTCTATGCTGAAACTTACGTTGTCGAGCGCCTGGGTCGTGCCGAAAAACTTAGTCAGGTTTTCTACTTCAAGAATTTTCATTGTTGTCTGGCTCTCATTGAGCGGGAGCGTCCGCTTTTTGTATGATAGTTGTATGGCGCTGACTAATGTCGGTTCTTTTTATCGGCCATAGTGGTCAGCGTTGTGAAGTTTCGCTTGCGAGACTCTTTTTATAATATTTGACGCGGAAATTTCGCGGAAATTTCATAATTTCTCAGATTTTTTTTCCTATGGTGCGTTCGCCTATCTCTTTCCCGAGTTCTCCGCGCTTCTCCATCAGTGCCTGCATCTCGATCAGAATCTTCTGTTCGGATTCTCCGGTTGAGCCGGAATGCAGCGCGGTCAGCTGTTTCATCTTTTCGCTTATCATCTGGTTGAGCACCTCGTTTTTCCATTCAAGCACGCTTCTCGGCACGAGTATGTGCATCCTTTCCAGTTCCATCTGCATCTCGCTCACCGGATTGTTGCGCATATAGATGTTGCTGAGGGGCTGCTCGTCATTTATGGCCTCTGTCACGGTCCGCCTCACGTCGTCGTCGTGATGGCTCGAGAGCTTTTGTTCCACATAATATCGTGTGAAGTCATATTTCCGTTGCTCCATCTCTTTGTCCACCCGTTCCTGAAGCAATCGTTCCTCACGCTGTATCTCGGCCATGTTCATCGCCTTGCGCGCTATCTCGTCATAACCGTCCTTCAGCATTGATTGTTTTTCCTTTTCCAGACTGTCGAGGAAATCGCTGTTCGCCCTGATGAAATCGTCGCGGAGCTGCAGTATGCAGTTGAATGTCTTTTCAAATGCCGGAAACGAAAACCAGGTGTTGTCGCCCTGAAGTTCGTTGGCTATGTATTCGGTCACGTCGATCATGCCGTTGCTTTCGTCGTCGAATGTCACTTCGCAGAAATCGAGCATGCCGTAGCGCACGCAGTTGAACACGACTGTGCGCTCAAACGGATAATAAGGATATTTGTCCATCAGCTCGCGCCCCTTCATGGGGCGCAGGTTGCCGGTGGGCGAGGGTTGCGGATTCTGCTCCGCGCGGTCCATGCGGTCGATGTCGTTGCTGTTGCGCTGCTTTATCTGCTGCGCCACTACGGCGCCCCGCGATTTCTCCACCGCGCCTTCTATCACTTCCTCTCTCACTCCCAGTATGCGGCTGCATTCCTGCACATAGACGTTGCGTTTCACCTTGTCGGGGATGTGGGCGAGCGATTTCACTACGCTCTCTATTGCGGCAACCCGCTTCTGGGGGTCGTCGCCGACGTCCTTGAGAAGCACCTGGGCCTTGAACCGTATGATGTCGGTCGCGTTTTTCTCCACGTAACTGCGAAACTGCTCGGGAGTGTTGATGCGTGCGAATGAATCCGGATCATGCCCGTCGGGGAGCAGAAGCACCTTGACATTCATCTTGTGCGTCAGAAGCATGTCTATGCCTCGGAGCGAGGCTTTTATGCCTGCGTTGTCGCCGTCATATATCAGTGTGATATTGTCGGTAAACCGGTGGATCATTGCGATCTGGCCGTCGGTAAGGGCTGTGCCTGACGATGCCACGGTGTTTTCCATGCCCGACTGCCACATCCCGATCACGTCCATGTAGCCCTCTACCAGGAAGCAGTTGTCCTGCTTCGCTATCTCGCTTTTGGCCTGGAATATCCCGTAAAGTTCATTGCTTTTCTTATAGATGGCAGACTCCGGCGAGTTGATGTATTTTGCCATCCCTCCCTTCAGGTCGCGCCCGCCGAGAGCCACTACTTTGCCGGATGGGTTAAGCACCGGAAAAATCACTCGGCCGCGGAAGCGGTCGTAGTGGCTGCCGGGCATCTTTTGCGACTCTCCGAGCACTCCTGTCGCTGTCAGGCTGGACGTGTCCATGCCGGCGAGTCTGGCAGCGTCGGCGAGTGCGTGTCCGCTGTCGGGATTGTAGCCCAGACGGAATTTCTTTATGGCTGCATCGGTCACTCCACGCTCATAGAAGTATTGAAGACCTATGTTGCGTCCTTCATCCGTGTCTCTGAGTGCCTTTTCCATCTGCGTGGCCGCCCACTCGTTTGCCACAAGCAGCGACTCGCGCTCGTTCATCTGGCGCCTTTCCTCGTCGGTGAGTTCTTTTTCCTCTACTTTTATATTGTATTTCTGTGCGAGATGAAGCAGGGCGTCATGGTAGGAGAGCCCTTCTTTCTCCATGATGAAGTTGACCGGGCTTCCGCCTTTCTTGCAGGAGAAGCAATAGCAGAAGTTGCGTACGCTGTTGACTGAGAACGACGGGGTCTTCTCGTTGTGGAAAGGACATAGACCTACGTAATTGCGTCCCCTTTTCACAAGATGGACGTAATCGCTCACCACCTCAACGATATCGGCGGTCTCGGTGATTTTCTGTACTGTCGCTTTGTCTATCATTTACTTCAATCTCTCCACCCAGTTGAGGATTTCCGCGGCCGTGTGGTCACATGCGGGCACAAGCGGCAGACGAAGCTCATTCTCTATCAGCCCCATGTCGTGCATCACGCATTTCACTCCGGCGGGATTGCCGTCGGCGAAGAGGAGTCTGATTATGTCTTTGAATTTATAATGTATGTCTACAGCCTCGATGTAGTTCCCCTCAAGGCATAGATGCACCATCTCGGAGAATTCCTTGGGATAGGCGTTGCCCAAAACCGATATTACTCCTTCTGCTCCGAGACTCATGAGAGGATAGGTCATGCCGTCGTCGCCGCTTATCACTGCGAATCCTTCAGGCTTCTCGCGCAGCAGCCTTTCTATCTGCGGTATCTGTCCGGACGCTTCTTTGATGCCTATGATGTTCGTCACCTCGCGTGCCAGACGCAGCGTGGTGTCTGCTGTCATGTTGACGCCTGTGCGCCCCGGCACATTGTAAAGTATCACGGGAAGCGGAGACGCCTCGGCTATGGCCTTGAAGTGGCAGTACCTGTCTCTTATACACATCTGACGCTGCCGACGATCTTACGCGTG
>USNC01000218.1 GCA_900555915.1 uncultured Porphyromonadaceae bacterium
ACCTTATAACCTCATAACCTCATAACCTTCAAGTTGAGCGCCAGCGAAACTTGAACAAGATTATTTCATACGTTTCAGAATGTTATAACTGGGAAGTATCCCGAGTTCTCCTGCTCGTGAGAGATCGGAAAAGGCCGCGTTCTTTTGCCCGCTTGAGAGATGGCATAGCCCACGGTTGAAGAAAGCCGCTCCAAATTCCGGATCTATTTCAATTGCCTTGCTGAAGCATTCTGCTGCATTGGAGTAGTCGCGTTGTGCATAGAGCAGATAGCCTTTGTCATACCAGGCGTGTGCCAGACGCGGATTGAGCCGGGTGGCCTGGTCAAAGTCGGAGGCTGCCAGCGCTATCTCTCCCGCTGCCATTCTCTGGTCCTGCTGCGACATTGCATCGCCATATCGCGCCACTCCGCGAGCCATATAAGCCAGTGTGAAGTCTGGATTCTCCTTGATCACCTCGTCGAGATCCGCTATCGCCGCTGGATAGTTTTTAAGCATGCTGTAGGCTACGGCCCTCGCTATCCTGTCGGCCGGACGCACCTTTACGCCGCTCGTGGATATCACGGCTGTGTAGTCTTCCGTCATCTTGAAGAGGGTCTCGTAGTCCATGTCGCTTTGAAGCCCCGAAGCCGGCGATATGTAAAGTGTGCGGTTGATATATCTTCCGCGGTTGAAAGAATCGAGTTCGCGGAAATAATTTGGTGTCGCACCGAGAGATTTCGGCGACGGCGTGTATGAGAGTGCATACAGCGGTTCCGGTTCGGCCATCACATTGCGGTCCTGCACGCGCCCCTTGATTCGCTCGTTGTAGGAGAGTTCCGTCTCCGGAATTGCCTGCATCGTGACGAGTTGGTTGAATCGGTCCATGATCTCGTTCTCATCTTCCTGGTCGGCGCCCTCCGGTGTCTTTTCTGAATGGCGGGGAGTGCCCGCGGCGATGGTCGGACGGTCAAGAGGATTGCTTTCAGGATTGGCCACGTATTTGCGCACCAGATTCTCGGCATAGTTTATGTTGGCGCCTACGGCTTTGAGATTGCCGAGTCCCCGTTCGGCTTCGGCTATGGCGTAATATACTGGATAGAATTTGGGATATCGGCGCGCTATGGCTTTGAAATCGTCGAGAGCTCCCTTGAAGTCGCCTGATTCAAGAAGTACGAGTCCTCTGTTGTAAAGGGCATGGAAATTATTGGGATTGAGGTTCAGCACCGTCGAGAAATCCTTGCGGGCGTTGATGAGGTCTTTTACCTCAAATCGCAGAAGCGCTCGGTTGAAGAGCGCAGCCATGTTGTCGGGATCGAGCTGAAGTGCATAGTTATAATCCGACATGGCTCCGAGATAGTTGTCGGTATTGTAGCGCAGATAGGCGCGGTTCACGTATAGCGACGGCTCTTCCGGACGGAGTCTCACTGCTTCCTCCATGTCCGTCAGGGCTTTGTCCCAGTTGCCTCTGCTGCTTTCGATATCCGCGCGTATCAGATACGGATTGATAAGGGCTCGGTTGAGGCGCAACGCTTTTTCCACGTCTTCTATGGCTCCGACAGTGTCTTTACGCTGTAGATTGAGTGAGGCCCGGGCCGCGAATCCCTCATCGAAGCGCGGATGCAGACGAAGCAATGTCGCCATGGTGGCCGTGGCGTCGTCGAATTGCTCCATGGAGGTCTGGGCCACTCCCTTATAGAATAGGAAATATTTGTCGGTGGGATTGTATTTGAGTCCTTCGTTGTAGTCTGCCACTGCAAGTGAGTCCAGTCCAAGGTTCTGGCGGGCGAATCCGCGCAGCTTATAAGCCTCCGCCTTGAACTTATTGCGGCTGATAGCCTCGCTGCAGTCTGCCTCGGCTCCCTTGTAGTCTTCAAGATTCAGTTTGGCGAGTGCGCGGAAGAAATAGGGGTCGGCAAGATATGGCTTTGCCTTGATGGCCTGGTTGAAATATTGGATGGCAAGCATGTAGTCATCCATGGAAAGCACATTTTTCCCTATGGTGATCACCTGCTCGGCGTTGATCTGGGCTTTTGCCGGACTCAACGCTGCCGCTGCCAATATCATTATGGAGATAACAGTTATCTTTTTCATTCCACAAAATTAATCATTTTCATCGGATTCTGCAAACTTGTGGCCTCCCCGGCTTGTTCTTGCATAAGGTAAGACCCCGTTATGAAAAGCGGGTCGGCGATATGAAACTCAACTTTCGCAAGTGGAAGTTGGAAAATGTAGTATGACATGGATAAAAAGACTGTAGTGATAATAGGAGGCGGATTTGCAGGAATGAATCTTGCGAAACGCCTTGACCTTGACAAATATGATGTGAAAGTGGTCGACAGGAACAACTATCATTCGTTCCCTCCGCTTTTCTATCAGATTGCGTCGTCTGCCCTTGACGTCCCGAGCATAAGTTTCCCTTTCCGCCGTGAGTTCAAGAAGACGCGTGGCAGGGTTGCCTATCATATGGGGCATGTGAAGAATGTCGATTTGGACGCCGCGACGGTGACTACAAGCTATGAGACGCTGCGATACGACAAACTTGTCATTGCCGCCGGATCCACCAATAACTATTTTGGCATGAAAGGTCTCGACGAGAATGTGTTCGGAATAAAGACATCGGCAGAGGCAAGCCATACACGCGATGAGATTCTCGATCGCCTCGAACGCGGTTGTATGGAGAAAGACCGTGAGAGGCGCCGCAGGCTGCTCAGCTTTCTCGTCATAGGTGGTGGACCGGCCGGTGTGGAGATCGCTGGTGCGCTCGGCGAGATGAAACGCGACGTTCTGCCCAGGGAGTATCCTGAACTGGATGCCGACGACATGACGATTACTCTTGTGGAAGGTTCAGACCGTCTGCTTTCCGCTTTCGACAGCCGTCTTGGACTGAAGGCACAGGAGTATCTGCGGCAATTGCTTGTCGACATTCGTCTCGGTTCTGTCATGAAGGGTTACGAAAACAAAATGGTGGAATTTGCCGACGGTCATAAGGAATACTGGGAGACGCTGATATGGACCGCGGGTGTGAAAGGTGAGCCTATTCCAGGTCTGCCGGAGTCGATGCTCGGGCGTGGAGGAAGAATCAAAGTCGATCAGTATAGCAAGGTTCTCGGGGCTCGGGATGTATATGCTATAGGAGATATAGCTCTGATGCGGACCGACGGGTATCCCGATGGTCATCCGCAGGTGGCTCAGCCTGCCATACAGCAGGCCCGCAATCTTGCCAGGAACATGAATTGTGGCGAAGACAAGTATCCGTTTGTCTATGACGACAAGGGCACGATGGCCACTGTCGGCCGCAATAAGGCTGTTGCCCAGATCGGCAGCATGACTTTCGCCGGACGCTTCGCATGGTGGCTGTGGATGCTCATTCATCTCATCAGTATTCTCGGTGTGCGTACCAAGGTCACGGTGCTTCTCAACTGGATATGGAACTATTGCACCTACAGCACTTCGCTCAGGCTCCTGATGCGCCCGGCCCGTTTCCCGCTGCGCCGCCATTGGGGAGACTGATATGTTATTCCACGAAGTTTTCTCGGGCTATTCGCTGTCGGGAGTCACCTACCGGCTTGATTTGAAATGATTCCGGGCAACGGACGGACGTCAGGAAAAATCCCTTGTATTGGTTGCGAATAAACTAAACTTATAAACTTATAAACCTGTCTCTTATACA
>USNC01000219.1 GCA_900555915.1 uncultured Porphyromonadaceae bacterium
CAGTAATAGTGAAGTCAGATCTATATGAGCATATTCAAAAGAAATAAAAACAACGCGCAGTCCGACACAGAAATGACGGCATCTTCCGGGAAAGAACTCTCGAAGAGTCTGCGCAACCATGCCATAATAAAAGTACTCTGGATCGGATTCATAGCACTCGGGGGCATCATCGCCATATTTCTCCTTCTCGTCTACAACGGTGTGATCGGCTACATGCCTCCGATTGAGGAACTTGAGGACCCCCACGACAAACTCGCAAGCGTGGTCTACGCCTCAGACGGCACCACCGAACTCGGCAGATACTTCGCAGGTGCGGGCAACCGCGTATATACCGACTACGACGCGCTGTCGCCCTACGTGATCGACGCCCTCATCGCCACAGAAGACGTCAGGTTCGAATCCCATTCCGGCATTGACTTCATGGCGCTCGGCCGAACAGTGGTGAAGACCATCATGATGGGCGACCGGTCGAGCGGAGGCGCCTCCACCATCACCCAGCAGCTCGCCAAGCAATTGTATTCCCAACCGAGCAGCAGCCTGATCAAACGTGCGATGCAGAAACCGATCGAATGGATGATCGCCCTCAAACTGGAACGTTTCTACACTAAAGACGAGATACTAAACATGTATCTCAACCGCTTTGACTTCCTGAACAACGCTGTAGGCATAAAGACAGCGGCCAATGTATATTTCGGCAAAGAACCTGGCGACCTCAAATGCGAGGAAGCCGCAATGCTCATCGGCATGCTCAAGAATCCGAGCTACTTCAATCCGCTGCGCCATGAGCAGCGCACGCTTCAGCGCCGCAATGTAGTTCTGGAACAGATGTACAAGGGAGGATACCTCTCACGCGAGGAATGCGACTCCCTCAAATCTCTTCCTCTCGGACTTGACTATCACAAGGTGGACCACAAGGTGGGGACAGCCCCCTATCTGCGCGAGGAAATAAGACGTCTGATGACAGCTAAGAAGCCGGAACGCCCCGACCGATCGAGATATGGCAACAAAATGGCCTACGACATCGCCATGGGCAACTACAACACCGACTCCACCCAATGGGAAGAGAACCCGCTCTACGGCTGGATTGAGAAAAACCCGAAACCAGACGGCTCGCACTACAACCTCTACACCGACGGACTGAAGATATACTCCACCATCGACATCCGTATGCAGGAATATGCGGAGGAAGCAGTGCGCAAGCATCTCGGCGAGACCCTGCAGCCTGCATTCTTCCAGGAGAAAAAAGGACAGCGCAACGGACCTTACACCACCAATACATCCGAACTTTCCACCAAGGGAGTGGAGCAACTCATACGCAATGCAATCCGCCAGAGCGAACGCCACAGAGTGATGAAACTCGCCGGATTCTCCGAAGAGCAGATCACCCGGGCATTCGACGTGCCGCAGGAAATGGAGGTCTTCGCCTATGTGAAAGATGAAAGCGGCAAGACGGTGCCAGGCAGCAAAACTGTGACCATGACTCCGCGCGACTCGCTGCTCTATATGAAATCTATCCTGCGGACAGGCCTGATGAGCATGGATCCGCACAACGGCAACGTAAAGGCATACGTAGGCGGACCCGACTTCAAATGGTTTCAATACGATATGGTGAGCCGGGGCAAACGCCAGATCGGATCAACGGCAAAACCGTTTCTCTACACTCTCGCCATGGAGCAGGACTTCACGCCGTGCTCTCAGTTTCTCAACACGCAGCCCTCGTTCAACGGCTGGAGTCCGCGCAACAGCGGAGGCGGCCACATCGGCGAGATGGTGACGCTCCACTGGGCGCTGACCAACTCCAACAACTGGATCTCGGCACGCCTTGTCAACGAGTTGAAACCGATCAACCTCGCCAACAAGATGAGAGTGTTCGGACTGACAGGCCATATCGAGGCTTATATGCCGCTATGTCTCGGCACGGTAGACGTGCCCGTGCGTGACATGGTGGGTGCATACACCACTTTCGCCAACAACGGCATCCGCGTCGATCCGGTGCTCGTGACCCGCATTGAAGACAATCAGGGCAACCTCATCTACAACGCCACCCCTCACCGCACGGAAGTCACCAACGAGCAGTCTTACTGGAAGATTCTCTCGATGCTTATGAGCGTGGTGGAGAGCGGCACGGGAGCAAGCCTCCGCAGCCGCTATGGCATCACGGCCCAGATGGGGGGCAAGACCGGCACTACCAACTCCAACTCCGACAGCTGGTTCATGGGCTTCACCCCGGATCTGGTTACAGGTGTCTGGGTCGGCGGCGACGAACGCTACATCCACTTCAACACCATGGCTCTCGGACAGGGCGCGCGCGCGGCGCTCCCCATCTATGGCCTGTATATGCAGAAAGTGTATTCCGACAAACGCCTGCCTTACTCGCAGGACGCCAAGTTTGAGTTTCCCGCCTCGTTTGAGGCCTGCGCCGGAGAAATATGGACCGGTGGCGGCGAAGAGGTGGAGACCGAGACCGTAGAAGGAATTTTTGAATAAAAGCAAACAAACAATCAATACTTAAATCGTAAAGTCTATGGCAAAGACACTTAAGGTAAGAGATCTGACTCTCCGCGATGGCCAGCAGTCACTGTTCGCCACACGCCTGAAGCAGGAAAACATCGACAAACTTCTTCCTCTCTACAAGGATGCGGGCTTCTACATCATGGAAGTCTGGGGCGGAGCCGTGCCCGACTCCGTGATGCGCTATCTTAACGAAAGCCCCTGGGACCGTCTTCGCGAATGCTCCCGCTACATGAAGGGAATCTCACTGCTGAGCGCCCTCTCCCGCGGACGCAACCTTTTCGGATATGTGCCCTATCCCAACAGCGTGCTTGAAGGATTCTACAAGGAAGCCATCAAAAACGGACTCAACGTGATGCGTATCTTCGACGCGCTCAACGACATCAACAATATCAAGGACTCCATCAAGATGATCAACGACCTGGGCGGTATCGCCGACGCGGCCGTATGCTACACGGTGGATCCGAAAGAAGAACCCAAGGAGCCCAAGAAGAAAGGTTTCTTCGCACGTCTCTTCGGCGGCGGCAATGACGAGCCCGAGACTCCTGAACTCATCTTCACCGACGAGTATTTCGTAGAGAAAGCGAAAGAGATGGAGCGCGTAGGCGCAAAGATGATCACACTCAAGGATATGGCGGGCCTCGTAAGCCCGAGCCGCATCTTCGCGCTCATGCCCAAACTGAAACAGGCGCTTTCCGTGCCCGTCGACTTCCACACCCACTGCACCCCGGGCTACGGCCTCGCCGCCGTGCTCACCGGCATTATCAAGGGTGTAGACATCATCGACACCAACATATGGTGGTTTGGCGGCGGCAGCGCCGCTCCCGCAATTGAGCTCATATGGATTTTCTGCCAGAAAATGGGTATCGAGCTTGAGGTCAACATGGAGGCTGTAGCCAAGATCCGCAAAGGACTCGTCGAGGCACGCCAGAGCCTCGCTGCGTTCGACCTCAACAAAGACAAATGGCCGAAAGACTTCGACGAAGCATACGCAGCCATGCCGGCCGAGATCGATGCCGAGTTCGACCGCGCCATCAAGGCAGCCACAGAAAACCGCGAGGAAGATCTTCTCGACGCATGCCACAAGATCTGTCTCTTATACACATCTCCGAGCCCACGAGACACTGAGCGATCT
>USNC01000220.1 GCA_900555915.1 uncultured Porphyromonadaceae bacterium
TCTACACGCGTAAGATCGTCGGCAGCGTCAGATGTGTATAAGAGACAGTCCTTGAACACTCCTTCATAAGCGTTGAGTATATCGCCCTGCACACCGAACAGCGCACCGGAGAAAGCGCCTATGTGCGCAAACTTGTCGAGATTGCGCATAGTGATGTCGAACGTCTCCTTTCCGCCCCATGACAGTCCGGCCATGGCCCGGTTTTCGCGGTCGGTCCTCACCCTGAATGTCTTCTCCACATATGGTATGAGGTCGTTGATGAGCACCGGCCCGAACGTAGCGCCGAATTCATCTCTCGACTCGCCGGCTTTGGCTCCGAATATATAGTCGCAGTTGCCGTTGTCCATCACCACTACCATGGGCACAGCCCTTCCCGACGCGATGGCGTTGTCGAGGATATCGGCCATCTTCCCCTGCCGGTGCCATCCGCGCTCGTCCTCTCCCATGCCGTGCTGGAGATAGAGCACCGGATAGAGTTTGCCGGAGCCGTCCTCATATTCTGCCGGAGTATATACGAAGCATCTGCGCTCTCCCTTCTCCGTGTCGGAATAATAACGGCATTCCCTCACCTGGCCGTGCGCGACATTCCTGTCAAACGTATAGTAGGCCGCTTCTTTCTCATCCTCCGGGATTTCAATACCCGACATCTGCTTCCCGCATCCGAAGAAAGTCTCCGATGAGGGATCATTGACGGGCACTCCGTCGATGATCAGCGAATAATAATGGAATCCCTCCACAAGAGGATCGGTGGTCACCGTCCAGATACCGCTGCCGTCGCGCTTCATGTCGTATTTACGGCCGCAAATGTCCACTTTCACATCCTCGGCCTCAGGAGCGGCAATTCTGAAAGTCGCGCGCGACTGGGCGTCTACACAAGGATAGACATTCTGGGTTATATTGGTCGAGGCACTGACACCTTCCGCCGGATTGGCCGCCCGGACTGATACCAGACCGGCGGCTATAATTGCTGTGATTACAAGTTTTTTCATGACTGTCTGGTTTGATTGGTACGCCGGAGAGGGGTTCAATCTCTCCGGCATTATAAAAGATGCGATTGCTCTACTCTCTAAACTTGAAGTACAAGTTAAACTTGAAGTATAAGTTAATTGAAATGACAAATCCGATTCAAGATAAAAGTCCTGAGACACCCCCCAAAACAAACTAACCTCATAACCTCATAACCTTCAAGTTGAGCGATAGCGAAACTTGAATTATTTCACTACATACTTCTTGCCGTCGGCAACGTAGATTCCGGCTGCCGAAACCTCGTCGATGCTGTCGGCCACTCTCACGCCATGGAGATTGTAGACTCCGGCGGGGTAAGCGCATTCGGTCTCGATAGCGGAAACGCTGTCGCTGCCTTCTTTCTCCACAACCACGTTGTTGATATAGAAAGTGGCTGCAGCAGGTGCGGAAGCGAGATTGAAAGCGATGGTCTGGAAACCGTCTTCCTTTGCCATATCCTCAGTCACTTCACCTTCCCAGCTCAGTTTCTGCCACTCAGGTTTAGCCTCGAGGCCATAACCGAACACTGTCCAGTGATGGTAAGTGCCGGGTGCGCCCTGGGCCTGGACGTCGATCGAACGGGAATCGGTGCAATAGTAGTCGAAGCTTACTTTCAGTTTGACGCCTGCCTGAAGGGGTTCGTTGAATTTGATGAAGAGCTGCGAATCCCAGGGATTTGCGGGGTCAGCGGCAATCGGACTCTCATACACCTTGCCTTCTCCCGAAGGGTTGGCCACAGGCTGGGCATTGCCGTTCCAGCCCGCCAGAATCGAAGCGCTCTCACCGTCGTTGGCATTGCCGCCCTCGATGATGGATGTCCATCCACCCTGCACGGGAGGTTCTGTCCCCTCTTCCATTGTGTACAGACTCATGTTGGAGATATACATCGTGCCGATGTATTTGCCGAGATTTGCAACCCAGCGGTCAACGGACTTTCCCTCACCGGGACTTGTCACTGTGCCCTTGATGGTCACGGTGTTCCATTCGGGAGTTACGGAGAACACGCTCATGTCGCCGCAGCCCGCATAGCCGTCCGTGCACTGGAACCCGGAGGTCAAACCTTCGAAAGCGGTCCCTTTAACGTCGAAATCGAAATAATATGTTGCGCCGACTTCAAACGCGCCGTCATAAGCTATCTGTATGCCCCAGGGATCAGCCTCGGCAGGATTGACGAATTTCAGGCATTCTCTGCCGTCTTCCGTCACCACCTCACGGGTGGACTCACCGCCCCAGCCGATCAGGGCTGCATCGCCGGGATACATTGTCGCGATCACATTCTTCTGCACTGCGGAAGCACTTGCAGCCATCAGGACTGCGGTAGCAAAAAGTAAAGATTTTTTCATGTGTTGTAATTTTAGGTATTCATGTTTGATGCAGGGGCGCGGACTCCCGCGCCCCTGCATTGTGTTGATTAGTTTGCTCCGTATGCATTGCAGACGCTGCCATAGGCAGGTTTGCGCTGATAGTTGAGGTTCCAGAGGCCGATCGGGCATCCGGCTCTCCAGCCGCTGCCTTCAGGGCTGTCGGTCTGCGCCCACTGGCATATGCCGAACTGCTGGGCCTGCGGGATGATCTCGAAATACTTGTCGATGATGAATTTGTAGTATTCACCCATGGCCTGATGCTGCTCGAAAGTGACATCCGCTGTCTTGATATCGTTGCCTGCCTCATCGGTGATACCCATGTCAAGCTCAGTGATACGGATCAGTTTGCCGGAGTTGGCGAGGATCTTCATCATGTTCTCAACGGCTGCCTCGTTGCGCGCCTGAGTCTCGGGGTTGCAACTGTAGGAAACGTGCATCTGGCTGCCGATACCGTCGATCTTTGTGACTCCGTCTTCCTCCCACTTCTTGATCCAGTTGACGAGACTTGTGCACTTGTCGTTGTTGTTGTAGGCGGCCTCAAGGTTGTAGTCGTTGATGAAGAGTTTCAGATCATCCGGGTTGGCGCCTTCCTGCTCGGCGAAGTGCTGGCGCGCGTATTTCACCACGTTGCGCACGTAGTTGTCGCCCAGATAGTCCTGCCAGTAGAAGTTGTTGGGATCGGTGCCGTTGGGATCATGCTTGAGGTCGATGTCGCCCCAGGTGTCCTGCAGCGGCTCGTTCACTACGTCCCATGCCTTCACCTTGCCTTCAGTAGCGTCCATCATGCCCTTGATCCAGCGGTCGAGTTCCTTGTCGAGGACCTCAGCCTTCTCTTCGGGAGTGAGAGGTATGGTGTTGCCCGCCCTTTCCACTGTGAATTCCACATCGTCGATGTAGAAAGCGGAAGCGCCGGCTGCCGACGAGAGGTTGAACGCTACGGATACAAAGCCGTCTGTTCCGGCCCATTCGCCTGTCACAGCGCCGCTGAACTTATGCTCCTTCCATTCATTGGAAGAAGAGAGCGTGCCGATACACGACCCGTGGTGGTAGCTGCCCGGCTCGCCGTGAGCCTGAGTCTCGATATTGCGGGTGTCGTCGGTGCGGTACATGAATTTCAGGTTCACTTTGTCGCCGGCCTGAAGAACCTCGTTCGACTTGATGAAGAACTGGCAGTCCCAAGCCTCGCCCGGATTGGCGAGGATGTCGCACTTGTACACCGGACCTGTCTCTTATACACATCTCCGAGCCCACGAGACACTGAGCGATCTC
>USNC01000221.1 GCA_900555915.1 uncultured Porphyromonadaceae bacterium
CGGCAGCGTCAGATGTGTATAAGAGACAGCTATAGTCGGGATGAGGAGGTATAAGTGTCAGATATATCAGCAAAGCGAGCAGGACTCCCACAAAACCGTATTGTATTACATATATTTTATATCCTGCCCCGGTCACAAGATCCATGTTCACTTTTTCGGAAATTCCGGTCCATGCTTCTCCGGTCCTTTCCGCTCGCTCGTAGACGAAGTCCGTGTCGCCCGAGAATCGGTTGTTACCCTTTATTCCCTGGTTTTCATCTCGCTCGAGACGTTCAAGAATGAGTTTGTTCAGGGAGCTGTCTTCGCCTGCGAATGTCTGGATTCCGACTATGGCTACTGCCGTCAGTATTCCGACACACAGCGCTTTCCATATGGTGTCCACCTTTAGCAGCACAAAGCCCACGAAGGCAAGCAGATAGCCTGCGAGTGAAAACGAGAACAATATGCTTATGACCAAGACTGCAAGCCATTTGCATTCCCTTATCCTGTAGCGGTTGGCTATGAGCATGAAGGTGCATAGCAGCGCGAGATGTCCGGGCTCGAGCAGAAAGGCGTTGAAGCGCGTGACTACACCATTGTCCCACGTTGTCTTCAGATAGAATATGTAGTTTTCGAAAGGCACATATACCGGATGGATGAATTTGCCGATCGAGGGAAGGGATATGAAGAAGAGACTCCAATATATCAAAAGAGCCGGAATCAGCAGTATGGCCAGCCACTTCGTTGAAAACCTGAGAAGATCTTTCATATTTTCCCCTGGCAGCAACGTGAGATATAGCGCCGGCATATAGCACAGCAACGTATATCCGGCCACCATGAATCCCGAGCACCAGCATTGCCATACGGTCATCAGCGTTATCGCCAGTGCTATGAGACCGGTCTGTCTCGAAAACTCTATCTTGAAAGGGAGCATCGTCAGGCAGAAAATCATGAGGACATTTACGAGGATCAGCATCGGATACATTGGCACGTAGGTAGTCACCCACAGCCACGTGGATGTCAGCAACCAGATGAAATTGATTATTTTGAAGAATGTCCACATACTGTCTTGAAATCTTGAGATCTGTTCAAACACTTCTTTCTATTCTAACGCCCCCGGCAGATGATTATTGCAAACGCATACATAAGAAATAAAGGTCATCTGCGCCTTACGAGTTTCCATATCATGGCGCGGTCTCCCGCATTGAGTCCGACCATTACCGCGATGAAAAATCCCATCAGCCCCGTAAGTGCGACATTCAGAGCCAAACCGTACCAGCCATGACCCAAAACCGCATCCTTCATGGCCCAGTAAAGCGGCAGGGAGACAAGCGACACCCTTGCTATGGGATACACCACATCCGACATATAGATTCCATATCTGAGTCCAATCTGCCTGTGCGCCACCATGACTCTGACGCACTGCGCCACGGCGATAACTGCAATCTGCACCACCAGCGTCATGACCGGCGAAGCGCCGAGCGAAAGTACAGTCACAGCCAACGGTATATACATCAGGGTGATTATCCCGACTTTAAACTGATAGCGCTTGATCTCGCCTGTAGCCTGTATGATTCTGGTGATCGGCTGCTCAAGAGTGAAGACCATGCAATAGATCAATACGAGTTGCGAGAACCCCGTCATGACCGGACTCACATTGCCCGTGCCCATCCAGAAGTCAAGAATAGACTTCACATTGCATATCACAGGAAAGGATACGGCATATACCATAAGGAAGGTCAGTCTCGATGTGGTGAGCACAAGTGTCAACGCTCTCTGCATGTCCTGACCCGCATAAGCCTTGATGATCTGGGGGCCGGCTGCCATATATATATTGACTGAAAACGACTGCACCACCTGAAGGATCCTGTCGGCTATGGCCTTGGCTGCATTGACCGCCGGTCCGAAATAGATATTGAGAAGCACTGTCTGCCCCTGATTGGAGAGCATTCCGGAGATGGAGCCGAAGAGATTCCAGCCGGTGTATCCTGAGAGTTGCATGAAAATCGCCTTGTCCCACTTCCATATATAGCGGCAGTATCTGAATTTCAGATGGCAGAACTGCATGGACATCAGAAACACCACTATACTGATGGATGCGATGATGATTCCGTAGAGTATAAGTCTGTCGCCGCCGAACTGCACGATCCAGAGGGCGGCTCCGAGTTTCATAACACCCTCCACTATGCTGAATGCCGCGAAGGCATCCATTCTCTCGTTGGCCACTATCGACGCGTTGTAGGGAATCGTGATAAATGAAAAGACAAAACCCACGAGCGCGGTCTGATAAACCCAGCGCGCTGCTGAAATCCGGTCGGTGGGGATATCGAGCCACTTTTCCACAAAAAAATACCCTGCGGACTCGCCCACAATGATCAGCACGACCGAAATCGAGATGAACGCGAGCAGCAGAAGCGAGAATGTGTGGCTGTAGCTCCGCAGATCTTTTTTCCCGAGATGAAAAGCGAGGAAGCGCTGCGACGCGGAAGTCATGGCTCCTGTGAGAATAGACAGCGACGCGACCACTCCCGCCACCACATTATAGACACCGTAGTCAATCTCTCCGAGAGCATTGAAGGTGACCCGTACGGCATAAAGGTTGATCAGGGTGAGAAAAATCATCCTGAAATACAGCATTCCTGTATTTTTCGCCAACTTCTTGTTGTTGGTATCCATAAAGGAATCAGTTTGAATTTCTTTTTACTATCCGCGCGGGATTTCCGACCACCACACATCCGGCTGGAACGGATTCAAGCACCACTGATGCGGCGCCTACTACGGCGTTGTCGCCGATCGTCACACCGCCGAGCACAAGCGAATTGGCGCAAATCTTGACATTATTGCCGATCACCGGTCTGGGCTCGTCTATCCCGCTTCTTCTCTTGCCGATGGTCACTCCCTGCCATACCTGGCAGTTCCTTCCCATACGGCTGCATCCGATGCGTGTGCCGAAACCGTGCTGTATGACCAGCCCCTCACCTACATCCGGACAACTCATCGACATGCGCTGAGCCGGATAAAACAGTCTGATGGGATTGAAATCGCTTATCTTATAGCGGTAATACAGCAGAAACCTGAATTCGGGAAGTTCGCCGAGCAAGCGTATGGCATTGCCATATGTGCTTCCGCTGTCTGGCACAATGAGCACTTTCATCCAGTCAGCCACTTCCCTACGGATAATCTTCCTGCCGTGAAGGATGAAAAACAGATAAAGAGGTGTGAACAGCACCATCAGCAGAATCTTACGTTTCATTAATGCGGCTCTATATTCATGAAAGCCCCCCGACGGGTGCCGGAGGGCTTTCATTTTATTTACTTCAACGCCCTCGCCGCTGCTGTAGCAAAGTCCCAGATTGAGCTGGGCTTCGGCCAGTCCTTTGTCGGCAGCCCGCCTGTACCATTTGACGGCTTCTTTAAGGTTGATGTCGGTGCCTAAACCTTCGCTGTAGCTATGCGCCAGGTAGAACTGACCTATGGAATGGCCGGCTTCTGCCAGTTTATGATACCATTTGACAGCCTCGGTATAGTTTTTTGCCTTTTTGGCTGCCTTCGCTTTCTGCCACCATATTTCAATATGTTGACAATAGGCGAGATGAGAATATAATAGGTAGGATGCTGTAATAATAAGCATTCGGCGTAGTCTATGAAG